>QMRV01000001.1 GCA_003649445.1 Thermoprotei archaeon
GAACCCCGGAAAACCGGATTATGAGTCCGGCGCCTTAGACCCCTCGGCCACCCCGGCATTATTTTTTCCTTGCTAGAGAATATATTTCTTACTCCTTAATAGCGAAAAGAGCTATTGACCTATCTTAAAGCGCAATATGGCTGCTATTCCTCCAAAAGAGTTTCTAAGCATTTCTCCTTCTTCCGTATCAACAGATATTATCTCCACGTTGGTTCCTGTTTTTTCTGCTATTTCTATTAAATCGTCTATGAGCTTTTTCTTTTCGACAATATTTGCAGATACTTTGCATTTCGGACACTTTATTTCGTTGTTAAGGCTCTTTACAGTTTTTTCGAATATTTCTCCGCAGGCAGGGCACTTGGCTTTGATTCTATATCCTTCTAGTTTCTCGGATACAAGTAGAGTATCTACTGCTCCCATTAGCAGTGCTCTCCTGACATATTCTTCTCCGTAAGTAGCTAATCCTGTGTCTCTAGCCACATGATATAAGAATTTTTGAACTATTTTCTTTTCTTTAGTAAACTCTAAATCTTTTAGTACTGACTCTGCTCTTTTAGCTAGTTCATATATTCCTTCTTCGCCGCTATTTCCTACGTCGAGTACTGCTATTATTTTCTCTTTAAGCCTGTAGTCTAAGTAATCGCCTTCAGCGAATTCGTATTTTGTTGGACCAGGGCCACCTATTATAAGTCCTTTAAGATTCTTTTCTTCAAGAAATATTCTTTTGGCATACTCGCCTGCTCTTTTTAAGAACTCGTGAGCTAGCTGCTCTATGATTCTCTCAAATCTTCTTGAAGACTGTCCTCCTGCTCTATGTTTTCCGGGAACTCCTGATGTTATTTCCTTGATAATTTCTATTCTTTTTCCTTTGAGAAGAGCGTAGGCTGCTCCTCCTCTGTCTATTACCATCAGACCGTAGACATCTTTTTCCGCGATCATGTCCTCTAGTATTTCTACGTGGAAACGTGAATCACATCGGTAGAGGTATACATTTAGTTTTTCTGGAGGCTCTAACACGTGTACTTCCATTTTTTCTGCTCCAGGTATTCCTGTCGAAACGTATCCGCAGAAAATAACTAGTCCATTGGATGGAGTTTGCTTGAACAACTTAAGTCTCTGAATAACGCTGGTTAGCGCCTCTAGAACATGGTGTCTCGTTGTTCTGTCTTTAATGTTTGTTGCTGTCGAATACTCTTGTCTAAGTGTATTAAGTACGTCTGCTATAGGTCTTCCTGCAGGTATATATAATGTTATTAGCTCTGTGCCTCTACCCTTTTTCTGCTTTAACTCTTCAAGTAATCTTTTGAGCTTATATTTTTCAAGAGAGCTTCTCGTCTGCTTAGACATTGCATGAAAGATTAACAACCATAAATTTAACTTTAACTCTTGATGTTTGCTGTGCTACTATCTATGCGCTAAGCCAACTATACTTTTTATAGACTTGAAACCGTTTTCTTTAAGGTATTTCTCTATTCCTCTGTTTATTTCAGCAAATATATTTAGTCCTTTTTTAGCTATAGCTGATCCTATTTGAACAGCTGATGCGCCCGCAAGAAACATTTCTACAGCGTCTTTCCAAGTCTCTATTCCTCCAACACCTATTATAGGTAGCTCAGCTCCTCTGAACAAATCGTATACGCATCTTACAGCAATTGGGCGAATAGCTTTTCCCGAAAGTCCTCCATATATGGAAGATAAATACGGCTGTTTAGCGTAAATGTCTATCACGACACACTTAATAGTATTTATAGCTACGATGGCGTCGCCTCCTGCCTTTTCAATATGTTTTGCTAATTCAATAATATTGTCGCATAGACCTAGCTTGACCCATACTTTGAGTTTAGTAGTTTCCTTAATCTTCCTAATGGATTCTACCAGAACGTTAATGTTTCTGGACAACTCAAGCCCGTAGCTTTTTACATGAGGACACGAGAAATTCAGTTCTACTGCCCTAAATCCTGTTTCCTCTACTGCTTCAGCCATTTTAAAGAATTCTTCAGTAGAACTTCCAGCCAAAGAAACAATTATTCTGTCTTTTTCGCTCAAATGCTTTATTTCTTCGAGTAAATGAAGATACCCTGGGTTAGGTAAGCCTAGAGCGTTTACATACCCTACTTCAAGCTCTATGAAACAGGGTGTAGAATGTCCTCTACGGGGATTTAATGTAACTGATTTAGTTACTACCGCTCCTGCGCCTGACTCAAGTACGCGTTTTATTAGAGAGGCAGAAGATCCGAGAATACCTGAAGCTAAGAAAACTGGCGATGGATACTTTAGTCCAGCGATCTCCACTTCTAGTGCAGTCATACTGGTATTTTTCGACAAAATTCATCCCTCTTAAATTGCCCAAAATCGCTGTTTAAGAGAATATTCCCTTTTATTACAGGTCCTTCGCAACACACTCTAAGCCCTATTGGGTCTAACACGCAGCTGCCGCAGAGACCTACACCACACCTAATGTATCTTTCAAGACATGCCTCCACTTCTACTCTATGGGACACACACAGCGAAACTACTTTATACATCATTTTCTCAGGTCCGCATGTATAAACATAGTCGTATTTTTCCTTAGAAAAGTGTTTTTTAAACAGATCTGTTATTAGACCTTTAAAGCCGTAAGTACCGTCTTCTGTTGCGATAAATAGTCTGCCTGATACGTCTCTAAGTTCTTTCAACAAAATAAGGTCTTCTTTACTTTTAGCCCCATAGAATATATGCACATTCGTACCTTTTTCAAGTAGCTTTTTAGCTAAGTAGTAGAGAGGCGCTATTCCATAGCCTCCTGCTACACATGCTACTTTTGCTCCTTCGATTAAAGTGAAACCTTTACCGTAAGGACCTCTTATACTGATGTAGTCTCCTCTTTTAGCATGATTGTGAATATACGAAGTAGCTTCACCTACTCTCGCTATAATGAGCCTTATCGTTCTTCCATCTTCGTAAGCTACACTTATAGGTATCTCTTCAGTACCGGGATACCACACCATAACGTACTGTCCTGGTTTAGAACATAGTTTTCTTTCAAGTTCAATAGAATACGACTTTATCCTGTAGTTTTCTAGTTTTACTTCTTTTACCGCTCCAGCGATGTTTAGCAAACACTACCACCGTGAAAGCTGCTCTACTATTTCATTTGAAGTAATGTATCGACCACAGTATTCACACTTTAGTATAAGCGGCTCTCTGCTAACTACCTTGAATACAGATGTTACAGGCTCTCTTGTCTGCCTTGTTATGCAGTTCGGATTACTGCACTTAATTAAACCAATTACTCTCTCAGGTACTTTTACTTTATGCTTGGCAACAACTTTATAGTCCTTTATGATGTTTATAGTTGCGTGAGGAGCTATTAGAGCTATTATGTTTACTTCTTCGGGTGTTAATTCTCTGTTCTCTATTTTTACTATATCTTTCTTACCTAGTTTCTTGCTTTTAACGTTCATAACTACCGCTATTGTAATGTTTTCTGATCCTTTAATTCCGAGTATCCTTAACACATTTATAGCATTGCCCGCAGTGATATGATCTATAACAGTACCATTTTTTATTTTTCTTACAATAAGTTCACTATTTTTCACATTAGCCATTTTAATCACCTAAAATTAGGTTTAAGAGAGCCATTCTTACGGGAATACCGTAGGCAGCTTGCTTAAAATACTTAGCTTTAGAAAGCTTGTCTACTTCATACGGTATTTCATCTACTCTGGGAAGAGGATGAAGCACTATCGTGTTCTCTTTAGATTTAGACAAAAGTGTTGCTGTTACTCGGTAGCTTCCTTTAACTTTTTCATATTCTGAAGGATCAGGAAACCTTTCTTTCTGTATTCTGGTAACGTATAGTACGTCTAGCTCTGAAATTACTTCCTCGAGGTTGCTAGTTTCTATAAAGGGAATTCCTTTAGACTTTAAGTAGTCACGAACTTCTGCTCTGACTTTAAGTAAAGGAGGCGAAATTAGATAAAGCCTCTTTATGTTGTATAAAGTCACTCCGTAGATAAACGAGCATGCAGCCCTCCCGTACTTTAAATCACCTATAACACCTATATTTAGTCCATCTATAGTTCCTAGCTCGCGCCAAATAGTATATAGGTCTATCATAGCTTGCGTTGGATGATGCTGCGACCCATCGCCGCCGTTAATTACAGGTACATCAGCTATTTCAGCTGCAAATTTTGCTGCTCCTTCGATTCGGTGTCTTATCACAATGGCATCAGCATATGCATTAAGCATAGTAATAGTATCGGCTAGGCTCTCTCCTTTAGCGATTGAAGTTATTTTCACTTCACCTAGATGTACCACTTCTCCTCCTAAACGCTTCATAGCAGCTTCAAAGCTGAGTCTAGTTCTAGTGCTTGGCTCGAAAAAGGCTAAAGCCAATATTTTACCCTTTAAGTAGTCGAAAGTTCTACCTTTGTATTTCTCGAATTTCAGGGCTTCCTCGAATAATGTGCTTAGCTCATCTCTGGAAAAGTCTAGTATCGATATAACGTCTCTTCCCTTAAACATCATAATTTTTTCAATCATATACTTAATATTTTTATCTTTCACATGCAGCCTTTTTATATTACCTTATTAAAATGGCACAAGTGCCTTTGTTACAGGAAAAATAAATATACTACAGCCACATGAAAGACTTGTGGAAGATTTCGAAGATTTTTTTGAAAAGAAACTTTACAAGAAAAAGTACAAGAAACTTAAAGACTCTGAGCTATTTGAGATTACAGAAGATGTATTTAGTTATTCAACACTAATGGCTCTCTATGAGCTGATTAATGACCGCATTATCGATAAAATGTACGGTGTTGTCGCCACAGGTAAAGAAGCCCGAGTATATTGGGCTAAAGCTCCTGATGGAACAGATTTAGCCGTAAAGATCTTTAAAGTAGAGACAACAGAATTCAGAAAATCTAGACTAAGTTACATGATCGGTGACCGTAGGTTCTCTAAAATAAGACGAGATTTAAGAAGCATTATCAGAACATGGTGTTCAAAAGAGTATAGGAACTTAAAACGCGCATATGACGCTGGAGTTAGAGTACCTAAACCCTATGCTTTTAAAGAAAATGTACTTGTTATGGAGTTTATTGGAGAAGAAGGCGTTCCAGCGCCTTTAATTAAGGACCTTTCCCCGGAAGATCCTGATGCAGCATATAAAACTATAATATCAAGTATAGAAAAGCTGTACTGCGAAGCAAAACTAGTTCATGCAGATCTATCTGAATACAATATTTTAAATAAAGACGAAGAACTTGTAATTATTGACTGGGGTTCTGCCGTTGAGACAAGTCATCCACAAGCACTAGAGTTCCTATTTAGAGACATTAAGAACATCACTAGATACTTTGAAAAACTCGGCGCGGAAGTAGAAGACCCTCGCGAAGTCTTCAAAAGGATAGCTAAAATTTAGAGCAAGTCCTTCAATAGCCCAAGTTTTTCTAGTTCTCTTACTTCGCTAGAAGTATAGCGATGTACTATGTCACCTCTTTTATCAGATTGAAATTCCCATGGAGCAACTAATACTATGTCTCCGACTCTCATCCATACACGTTTTTTCATTCGTCCCGGAATTCTACACAATCTTATGTAGCCGTCTGCGCATTTTACTCTGACTCGGTCATAGCCTAACATCTCGTCTATTACTCCTAGCACTTCACCTTCTCCAGGTAATCTTAACTTTACTTCCTCTTCTTCACTCTTTTTACGTTTCTTTTTAGCCATAATATCACCTATTTAAGGTATAAACTCCTAGTAGTTAAATATTTTGCAAAATGTTAGCTTCGCTTAACTTAATTACATACCCCTGTGTTTAAGGCGGGAGTACGTATATTCTTCCACGATAATTGACCGCCTCAATAGTTCCTCCTACTTTGAGCCACTGCGGTATTACTGGGAGTCTTGCTTCAATAGTTTCGTAGCTAGCCAAGTTAAGTAACGACACTACAGGAGGTGTAATAGAGTTTACCAAATACTTTTCTTTTTCTACTGAAACTCTTTTAGTAGATTTGGGGCAAGTCTTAGATGTTACATTAATCGTTTTATATGTAGATAAATTAACGAGCTTTATTATTCCCCTCTTAATTTCTTTTACGTAAAATAGTGTTCCTTTTATGTCGACAACATCTCCTTTACTGAATGGAGGAAGCTCTACCTTTACTGTAACTTTGGAAACAGGTCTACCATTTCTATCTAAACGTATAAGCTTATATGTTTCTTTAATTAGCGCCGGAAACTCTTTTTGAATAGCTGCGGCAAGTGCTCGAGCTACATTAGCAGATAATAGCTTAATGTCGAGCCCCTTTTTGTCTTCTATATCAACTATAACTGCATTTCGTTGTTTTCGCTGTAGTTTAGCTATTTCTATTTCAACTATTTCAAGTATTCTTTTCTTTTCTTCAAGCGAGAGCTCTCTATTAAGCGCTCTTACTTGAAGGATAGCCTTCTCCTTCTTTAAAATAATGTCTCGGCAAACAGGACACACTTCGTATCGAACTCTAACTTCAGCCATATATTCTTCCTTGTAGTAAGGCATGTCGTGTCTGGCGCGCCCTACTACTGTTACTAGTACTGTATACTTGCTTTTGTTTTCCTCAGTTACCGAGATTTCAACATTTTTTATTTCTCCTTTGCTGAGTTTTTTGACTTCTCTTCTTATCAACTGAAGCAGAATACTTTCAAGGTCTCCTTTAACCCATTTGTTTAAGTAAAAGATACTGTTACATTCTCTACAAATCGTTATTTTAAGTTTGAGAGGTTTAGATAGCAAAGGATGGTTTTTTCTAAAACAATCTAAACACAGATTATCATAGTACACATCTACTTCTCTTCCACAAATAGCGCAAAATCTTTTCATTATTTTCACCTAATTAGCTGTACGTGTGGTATACCGGCCACTTTGATGGGAGCATCTTTTGATAATAATCCCTTTTCAATAGCTCTATTAATTACATTTTCTCCGAAAAGACTCGCTATTGTAGCTGCTTCCAGCAAAGCTAGTGCTTGATCTATTTCCATTAATTTTCCTCCGAAGAATGATGAAGAGAAATCTATGACAATATTTCCTTGTTTAAACTTTTTCCCCAGGAGATCAGCATCACAGATACTGACTACTACTTCTCCTCTAACTTCGTGTACTTTGACATAACACATATTCTTCATCAAGACCGACCTAAACTCCTATCTTTTAGTCAGCTTAATATTTTTTACTTAAAATCAGCTCTGATGTCTCTCTTCACCAAATCCGCAATACCAGCCCTCATCATAATTCATCGATATTTATGCTATAGGTATCGGCAGCGATCTTATATATTCTCTCAGTCTTCCCTTAATCACTATTCCTTTGCCTGGCACTATCTCGAATACATATATCGAAGGCTTAACAGGCCTCCACCTCATTTTTCTAACAAGAAGTGTTCGTATATATTCATCGCCTATTCTTTGAAGCCCTAAGACAAGCACTCCACTGGCAAGAAATTCCTCTACTCCAAAGCGGCTAATAGTATTGCTATTAGTCGGTATTTCAGATGTTATGACAGTAGTGCAGCCAATGTCGTTTTCAATACTTATGATAAGTCTTCGTATAAATTCTCTCATCCAGACGATATCTTTTTCCTGAAATACTAGCGAAACTATAGGATCTATAACTAGGCGAGACGCTTTTATTTTATCTACCTCCAATTTAATGTCAGTTACAATTGACCTAACTACAGTGTCGAGAGGCTTCTCGCTCAGCTTTTCCATAGCTTCTTGTGATAGCGTTAGAATATTGAGCAAACCTCTTTCTACTAGGGCATCTAGATCCCATCCGAAGTCTTTTGCTCCGCGCATTAAGTCTTCTACTCTTTCATCAACTAAGACGTATACTCCTCTGTCGCCTAAAGTTATTCCATATACTAGGAAATTGAGTGAGAATAAAGTTTTTCCAGTACCTGTTTCTCCTGAAACTAGGTATGTTCTGCCTTTAATGAACCCACCTCCTATTATTGGATCTAATCCTTCTATTCCTGTAGGTACTACCTCGAGTCCTTTCATAGACTCCCGTCTTCCTACTCGCTCTACCTATTTAAACCTATATTAAATAACTGCTAATAAACGTACTAAGCAATACACACAATACTATGTACTGAACCGTTTACCAAAGATATCCATCATGTATTCTTCTCTAAAGTAGCATCTAATAGCTCTTCGAATGAAATCAGACCGACTCTCAAAAAGACCTTTCTTTACTAGCTCGTCTATAGCCCTCAGCTGCTGTTCAGGTATTCTCACTGATATAGCTTTCACATAAACTAAATAGCCTGCAGACTATTTAACTGTTTGTTACATTAAATCAGGTGATGTAACACACAATTAATCAGATAAGTTACCTGTGTCCTAGATATATTTCTCGCCATTAGTGAATCTAACACTTATAAGTTCTCTCAAATAGTGATGTACGTGAAAGTACCACTATCCCTCATAGACTCCGGGCTGAGAGCCTTAGATATATTGTTTCCTCAAGGCTTCCCAAGAGGATCATTTATTCTAGTTTCAGGTGAAGCAGGAACAGGAAAAACAATATTTGTATATAACTTAACGAGAGCGTATTTAAAAAAGAGAGAAAAATGTATATTTATTTCACTAGATGAACCACCTTTTGTTATCGAGGAAAACATTGTCTCATCACCGGACAGCATTCCTCCAAAGTCTCTCACAATAATAGATTGTTTCAGTTTTAGGTCAAAATATCTACTATATTCAGGAAACAATGTGTCTACCAAACACTCAAATGTACTTTATGTAAGTAATCCAAAGGATATTAAAGCTCTACAGAGACTTGTGCACTATACTGTAGAGAAATTCATGTCTATGAACAGAGGCTTAATAGTCATCGACTCTCTAACTGAAATGATTAGCCTATGCGATGCAAATTCATTTGTAGAGTTCGTTAAAACAATGCGCTCACTCTATGCGAGAAAACTCGGAATAACAGTCGTCGGCACACTTACTTTTGGAATAAAACTTCTTGAAGGCCTAGACGATCTATTGGACTATGTGGCCGACATAATCATCGACATGCGCTATGAGCCTGAGTATATGAGACAAGGACTTTTAGTAAGACAGCTTAGAGTAAGGAAAGCAAGAGGATGCCCGCATGACACACGGTGGCTTACATTTAGTGTAGAAAACGGCGAACTATGTCCAGTGAACTTAATTTCTAATAAACATTACTTAAAAGTACCTGCTAGTAGAATAGATCCTCCTTTAGAATGAGCTAATTCGTAAGTTTTACACGATAATCCGTGCTCTTTTGCAATTTCTTCTAGATATTTTGCGTAGTTCTCGCTTTGAGTTGTAATGATAACCTGCTTCGAGAACTCTCTACTTCCAAGTAGTTTTCCTAAAGACTTTTTCAACTCTTCATCGATGTTAGGCAGTGGATCATCGAATATTATGAAATCTGCTGAATGGGGAGAAATTTTATTTAACGCAAAGACTAGCGAAAAAGCGAAGAGAATTTTTTGTCCATCGCTGAGAAACTGAATAGACGGAATTACTGCACCATCGCTGCGCTTTACGTAGAACATATACTTGTATCTACCTTTCTTTTCTGCTTCAACAGCCTTAAGATTAATTTCTATTACATCTGGATGCACATAAATTTTTTCAAAAATAGAGTTTATTGTATTAATTATTTTAGTTATCGACTCATTTCTAATAACATCCTGTGCCTTAATATATGCTTCTTTAATTCTGGAAAACCTTTCAGCTAGCTCAGAGATTTTAGAATATTTTTCGGAGAGTTTACTGTATTCTTTTTCAAGTTCAGCAATAAGACCAAGCTTCTTTTTCGCCGATGAAATTTCTTTGGTGTAATAGTTAATTTCTTCAAGATATTTGTTTCTAAGCCTTTTAATTTCTATAAGCCTTTTATTTAGCGATTTTTTCTCATTAATTAATCTAACTCTCTCGGAAACTATAGTCTCTATATTCACTTCCTTTAACTCTAAGTCAAGCTTATCTAATTGCTCCTTTAAAGTCTCTATTTCTCTTTCTATTTTAGATATCTCATCATATTTACTTAAATAGCTTAATTTATCTTCTATTTTAGATAATCTTCTTCGAAAACCGGAAAGAAAATTCCTCAAGTCATTGAGCTTATACTCTAATTCTTCTATTTCTTTATCAAGTTCATTTATTCTCTCTTCTATTGCATCAATCTCGCTTTCAATACTACTCTTCAAAAGCCTTAATTCTTCCAATCTATTTATTTTTTCTGAAAGCTCCTCATATTTATTTAGTAGTTGTTTGTATTCTTCCATTTCAGCTAGTAGTTTTTCTCTTTTAATGAAAAGTTCTGATTTAGATTTAATTATTTCATTTAAATGTTGCTCTAAGTGCTCCTTTTCATTTTGAAGAATATCTTTACAGCATATAGGGCACTTAATGCGATCTTTTGACTTTAATTGACCCAGTATTTTTCGAATTAAAGCTATTCTACAATCATCTTCCTTTAAGATATTATCTATTATACTCAACTCGTTTTCTATTTTCTTTAAATTCTTTTTAGCGTTTTCTATGTCGCCTATTTTAGCTAGAATATGTGAGAATTCCTTCTCGGAGCTTTCAAGAAACTCTATCTCACTTATTACGTCTGATAATTGTGCTTGTTTTGAATCTTTAATAGCTTCCAGCTTACTTTTCTGTCTTATAAGTTTACTTAATTCGCTTTGCAAATAAGATGATTTATTTTCTATACTGAAGTAGGCTTTTCTAAAGGTTTTAATTACCTCATCTACATTGTCTAAAGATATAGTTATTTTCTCTATTTTTTCAAGCTCATCTCCTAAGAGTAAGTCTGCAAGAAAGCCTGAGAGTTCAGCTTTAATACTCTCTAATTGATATATTGCCTCCTCTATGATTTCTTCTTTCGACTGCCCTAGTGCTTTAAGATCTGCTTCTAGCTGGTGTTTTCTTCCGCTTAAATTTTCTAATTTTTTTATTAATTTTTCTTTTAATCTTTCTTTTTCTTTTATTTTACCATATATACTTGATATTTCGATTATTTTTTTATCAATTTCAGATATTTTCCCTAAGATATCTTTCTCTTCTTCATTAAGTTTGTTTATATTTTCTTTCAACTCATTTATTTTATGCTCATATAGCTTTATTTTTTGTATAATTTCATTTTTATTTAAATAGCTAATATCTCTTTCTATTTGCTTCATTTTAAATGCAATATTGTTTTTTACTTCATCTATCTTCTTTACCGGTATACTAGCTGCTATTCTTCTGAATGCATCTATTCCAAGCATTTTATCTAAGATAATAGTCCTTCTTAAGGGTGAGCCGTAAGCAAGAGTTTCTAGGCTGCGGTGTCGAATTAGTATATAACGGACAAAGTTTTCTAGAGATATTTTGAGCAATTCCTCACTTATTATTCTGTTTACTTGAGATGTTGTCGAAGCAATTTTTTGTCTTTCTTTGTAAAGAATACTTTTGAGAGATTTGTCTTTAAGCTTTTTCCTTTCTACTCGATATTCTACACCGTCTACTACGAAGTCTAATGCTATTCTAAAGTGATTGCTTATATTGTTTATGTAGTCGTCAAGCTTAGCGCTTTTTTCTATATTTGTCTCATATGTTGCTCCGTAGAGCGCTAACTCAATAGCATTTAATATTGTAGACTTACCTACACCTACAGGACCCACTATTAGCGTCAGCTCTGAGGATAAGTCTAGTTTTACTGTTTCCGTGAAACATCTAAATCCATATATTTCAATTGATCTTAACAACATAGTTACTTCTCCTCAAGATATTTTTTAATAATTTCTTTAATTTTCTCTTTTAATATAATTCTACCTCCAGTGATGTACGCTTTATACAACTCAATTGCAATACTATAGTCCTCCTCATCACCTATTATCTCTTTAAGAATCTCTTCAGGAGCTCTTAGTTTTACTTCCTCGCTACTATTTCTCATAGTTATCTACCTCTTTTGCTCAATACATTAAGCCAAGGATTATCTACAAGATAATCTGGTAACTCCTCATCAGATTCCCTAGACACTGACTTTGATAAACTAACTTCACTTACTCTTACCGTACTCAGCGCAGTTCTGCCTTTAATGTATTCTATTTCTTTTTCAAGAACTTTAAGCCTACTCAGTATTCTCTCTAGCTCCCCTGAAAAAGCAGCACTCGAGCCAGCCGATACCTTAGAGACTTTATTTTCTATTTCTTGGACAATAGTATCCAATTTATCTAAATGCGATTTTATTAATGAAACCTCATCTATTAATACCATTAATTTATCTTCAAGCTCTTTTATCTTTGTCTTGAGCTCTCGTATCTCAGATATTGTCTGGACCTTTTTACTTGAAAAAGAAGGAAAAGCTTCTTCTATTTTACCATGAGAATATATCAGTACACCTACACCACACTCCTTGAGAAGCCTTCCATCAATATATCTTGGTGAGTAAATGCCTTTGGGTAGAAGTAAGTAAACTTTATCTGCTAAACTAGCATATTTTGACGCTTTAGCTAAATAAGCTAAAATAGTACTTTTACTTATCTCTCCTTTCACTATTCTAGGAACAAGTACAAATATTATATTATTACCATCTCTTAGTATTAAATCTACATTCTTTACAGTATCTTCATCAAATACTTTTTCTGCTTCAGTAGTAGGAACTATACTCCATCCTTTACGTGATACAAAATATTCTTTCGCTAATTCCAATAATCTTTCCTTAGAAAAAAGTATGAACTCGTTTACCTCCACTTGTACCATCCCTCTCTTTTCTCCCAACTCCACTCATAGTCTAATGGTACTGCAACGCTCCAGACTATACATCCCTTCCATACAGCATACTGAGGATCTACAGTGAGCTTTACTCCTGCATCGATATCAAATCTCTTTAAGAGCAGCTTAACTTTAATAGGAGCATCACACGCTACATCCTCGAGTCCTGGAGGAACTTTCCACATAAAGTTTCCTCCGCTCAAAATAACTTTCTTGTATACCTCTTCTTGTATTTCTAGAGATACTTTCTCAACCGATCTAACAATAGCTTCTCCTAAGTCTATTTCGCCGGGCAAGATATCGTCTCCAAGTCTTCCTTCCCTAATAGCAAATCCTCTCTTGTAGTAGCTGGCAAATATTTCGTGAGATGGATTAAACACTATTTCACCTATTAGAAACCTCATCCAGGCCTCCTTTTCTAGCTCAATACATATGGTAGTTCCAGGAAATCTATAAGATACTTTAAATCTCTCGGGATTTGCTTTAGCTTCAGTTATGGCTTTATCTAGGTCTATTGGAACTAGCCCTATAAGCTCCTTTACTTTTCTGACAACAGTTTCTTCTCTAGCCAGATCAGAGTATCCAGCATCTCTTAGTATTTCTGCAGTTATCATATCGGCTTCAGCTCCACCTCTGTTTAAAACAGCAATAGCATCTGAAATAGCTCTGAGAGAAATTGGACAGATTTGCGTGTTTCCGTGACCCGACTCTACGACCACACACTTAGTTTCCTTATTGGCAATAGCAACTGCAAGAGGTTGAGGAATTATGCTAACGGCCCTTACCAAACCCGTCTCTTCATCTATTTTCTCATGAATTTCGAATATTTTTTCATACATATAGTTAGGAGCTACAGCCGAAAGTGCTGCCGTTACGCAGTATCCCTTAAAGTCGGGACCTAAAACTTTATACTTCATTAAACCGTACTTCGTTACTTCGTAGATTACCCTCCATGCTCTCACATCTTCCTTAGCTATAATACCGTCCTTCATAGGGTAAACGAGATTGCGCTGCACTTCTTCTTTCGTTCCAAGATAATCTCTATACTCTGGTCCAACTATTAGGTCTTTATCAATACCATAAAGTCTTCTAATCAGCTTATCTTCTATAAAGTATCCTGCATTTTCAATAATATCGGGTTTCTCCTTAATAGGACCAAATTTATAGAACCGCGTACCGTAGTCCTCGCCGAACGAATACTTCTTTTTATACTCTTCTATACTCATAGTTTTTTCACCGTGTATTCACTACCCTACTTTACAAAGTCTCTGCGTACTATAAGGATTTTATGCTTATTAGCTATTTCAGAGAGAAGACTGAAACTGTTCAGGAACCAATATCCTTAGCACACTATATTTTCAAAATTATCCCCAGGCACCGACGATATATTTTAGCTGAGCTATCCTATCCATTACTTCAATGTATTTCTTTTCGATATCGCGTTTCTTTCTATCAAAATCTTCTTGAGAAATAATCCCCTTATCTTTCTTCTCTATTAATTCTTCCATCTCTTTTTCCAACTCTTCCTTTTTCTTTAGTAGTTTTTCTAATGCTTCTTGAGGAGACTTTCCCTCAAAACTCATAATTAGGCTTAAGTAAACACGTATTTAAACTTAGTCACAACAATACTTATACTATGAGTATCGAAACTCTTGAGGTAGTTTTCGAGTTCGAAAAAGCAGGCACAGCCGAAGGAATACTACGAAGATATCTAGCCCCCTTAACTATAGAACATTTAGCAAAGAAATTACCTATATTCTCTACAGCTAACTCGATTCAAGGAATAATTTTCATACCAATAGACTTAAGAATAGGATTTGAAAAAAGCAAAAATAATGTAAAAGAAAGAGAAATCTTCTACATACCACAGAATAAAGCAATAGGAATTTCCTTAACAAATTTCAGTAAACTGCCCTTTAGAGTAAATCCTATGGGCGAAATAACTAGCGAAACTTTAAGCATCTTAAGAAATGTCAGACGAGGAGAGAGAGTTAAAATACTCCCTAAAAGTAGATAAAGAGAATATGTCAACAAGAGATGTAAAGTCGCTAAAAGATATTAGACCCTGCATTAAAGTAAAAGTGTCTTCGATAAACGACTTGGCTAGATATGCTGCATCCATAGCCTCTTCTAGGCCTTTTTCTACAACATGTGTTCTTCACTTTAAAGAAAACAACAAAAATATTTACGGAATTCTCGCTGTGTTTAACGACTACTATAATCTTTACGGACTACCAATATTCTACTACTATGAAACACAAGAAGAACTTAAAGGAAACTACATTCTAGTCAAATTAGATGAAACATCTGAGAAAATTCTGATTTCTAATGGATCAAAACCAGGATGGCTTCATATACCAATAATTTCTTTAGCAGAAAAACCTCAGTTTCTATAGGTGAAACAATGTACATAAATAGCTTTTTAAGCATACTCATAGCACTGACAGCCTATGCTACTGTAATAATTCTCGTATTTACAGGAAAAGGGAAAAAGTACAGGTTTCAGAGAATTTACGCTAAAGCTCTTACAAGCGTTATTGTATCATACATTCTGCTATCAGTATTCATATTTATTTTACTGACCCCAACTTACGCAAGCTTTACTGCAGCCACAATACTGTTTATATCATCTCTTATGCTACCTCCTTTCTCCTGGTTCCTAGTGATAAAATACTGGAGCGAAGAATAACAGTAGAGTTAATACTTAGGAACCGAAGTTTCAGTATTTTTGAAAAACCGAATTAAATAAAAGCGTTGAAGAACTAGAAAAAACTAATTTTATTGAATGCTTTTACTTCTTTACTCTCTCTAGAACTATTTCAATTGTTGAAACTGTTCTCTCTTTTCCTGGTTCTCCTACCTTCTCGCTACTAATCTTGACTTCTTTTACTGTTATCTGGTCGGGTAGGAATCTTGTTCTAGTTATCTCAGCAGTATCTACTGCCTTAGAGATAGCTCTTCCTCGAGCCTTGATAATTACTCGGTCTACACCTTGGTTAAATTGAATTACTGTTGCTAGTACGTAGTTCATAGTGGGCTTTTGGCCTACTAGTATTATTCCCTCACTAGGTTTTTCGGTAGACATTCTCTCACCCTGTAGCGCCTTTTTAAAAGTGTTGCTTAATATATAAATTTTTCGGGCTAATCAACTATGTTTTTTGCAATATTTTCAAAAATTTAGACAAAATAACTCAGAGACCTAAGAAGTGAGGTAAGAATATAAAAGTGTAAGCAAAAGAGAAAAGCGTGGTATCAACTCATGTAGTTGTGAAAGGAATCGTTGTGAGCAAGAGTCTTACAACAGACGCTTTAGGAACAAGAATTATTAAAATAGAGATTGCCGAGGAAAGAGAACTGCCAGGGCCTATAATTATGCAGCCTCGTGACTCTACATTAGCCAAAGAAATTATTCCAATAGTCTCACAGGTAATGAGAGCTCTCCCTCCATTCTCGCAAAATAAAGTAATGACGCCTCGTGCAGTTATCTTTCTAACAGAAGACGAATGGGATAGAATAATAGATAAATTTGATATAGGCGATGAAGTAGAGATTTTAATAGAAAAAGGAAAAATAAGTATCAAAAAGAGTGGTTAATCGATCTCCAGTGCTTGTAAAGGTATATCTTGGTACTTCCCATTAGGCAGTCTGCGCCTTATAATTATTGGCAGTACCTTTGCTTTGAGCTCAAGTCTAGCGATTTCTATAGGATCAGTTAGCCCTTTAGGTATCTCTATCAGTACTGGTGCTCCTAGAGCTATTTGCAGAGCCCTAGCCCCTATGATCCTAGATTTCTCATATCTAGTTAACTTAGGCGGCCCTATAATTTTTAAAGTTAAATCACTCATTCACTCTCAGACTCCTTTTCTTCCTCAAATCCTTTTTCCTCTTCTCCCTTCTTTTCGCTTTCTTTCGGTGGAGCTGCTGCTATGATATCGTCTATTCTCAGTATCATTATTGCTGCCTCTGTAGCTGACTTAAGTGTCTGTTTCTTTACTATAGCTGGCTCTAGTACATTGAGCTCCCACATGTTAGCAATTCTAGCGTTTAGCACATCTACTCCTGCCCATATTTCATTCTTCTCGTGGCGAGCTCTTAGCTCGACAAGAGCATCTACTGGATCTATTCCAGCGTTATTGGCTAGTATTACTGGTATTGACTCAATGGCCTCAGCGTACTTCAATACAGCTAACTGTTCTTTGCTTGGTAGCTTCTTGGCAAACTCCCTTAGTCTTCTTGCTACCTCCATTTCAGGAGCTCCTCCTCCTGCAAGAATCTTTGGCTCTCTTATAACGTTCCTGATTACACACAGTGCATCGTGCAGTGCTCTTTCAGCTTCATCTACTATGTGCTCAGCTCCTCCTCTTATGAGTATTGTCACTGCCTTAGGGGTCGGACACTGCTCTATGAATACCATCTTGTCTTCGCCTACTTTTCTCTCCTCTACTAGACCTGCAGTACCGAGGTCTTCTGGAGATAAGTCCTCTACACTTGTAACTATTCTGGCTCCTGTAGCTCTAGCTATTTTCTCCATGTCAGACCTCTTTACTCTTCTTACTGCTAGAATTCCTTTCTTCGCCAAGTAGTGCTGAGCTAAGTCGTCAATACCTTTCTGCACTATTACTACGTTAGCTCCAGTACTGGCTATTTTGTCGATCATTTCCTTGAGGATTTCTGACTCTTGGTCTAGAAACGCTCTCAGCTGATCAGGGCTTGTCACATGGATCTTTGTACTCCATTCAGGCTTCTCTATTTCTAGTGGACAGTCTAGTAGAGCTATCTTAGCATTCTCGATTCTCTTAGGCATATCGGGGTGAACGACTTCCTTGTCAAGTACTATACCCTTAACGAGAACACTTTCTTCAATAGATTTGCCCTTCTTCTTTTCTACCTTAATGTTGTCTAGATCCAACTTATATCCGCTGTCAGTTTTCTCAACTACGTAGAGTGCTGCTTCTACTGCTAAATCTGCTAAGAATTCCTTAAATTCTGCGACAACTTTGCTTCCTAAAGAAGTCATAGCAACGTGCTTGAGTATGTTCTTGTCCAGAGGATCTACTTTTACAGCAATATCATCAATTACTCCAAGGGCAAAGTCTAGAGCTTTCTTGTATCCGTCACATATTATTGTCGGGTGAATTTCCTGGTCAAGTAGCTCGCTCGCTACTCTGAGAAATTCTCCGGCAAGTACTACCGATGTTGTTGTACCGTCTCCAACTTCATCGTCCTGAGCCTTAGCTACCTCTACAAGCATTTTCGCTGCTGGATGCTGAACATCCATTTCTTTCAGGATCGTAGCCCCGTCTCCTGTTATTGTGGCGCTTCCGAAGGAGTCTACAAGAAGCTTGTCCATTCCCCTTGGACCAAGGGAGCTAGCCAGAGCCTCCGCTATTACTCGCGCAGCCAGAATGTTAGTTCTTCTAGCCTCTTTACCGACTGTTCTCGAAGTACCTTCCTTTAGAATCAATGCGGGTATACTTGCTTTAGCACTCATATTCTCACCAGCAAACAAACTGAACTAGCGCTTCTATATAAATATTTCGATAAAAAACACGTTCAATTCTAATACTTCTCACATACAGCCACTACTAAATGTATTTAACAACAATTCGTCTCTAAAAGAGCTTTGTCGCCAAAAGCAGAATTTAAAGAAATAGAGCCGGGGCGGGGATTTGAACCCCGGTATAACGGGTTTCTGTCCACCTGTGGTCTGCAGCCCGCCGCCTGACCCCTCGGCCACCCCGGCAGTGAGAAAATGTTTATAGGAAAATATATCTGTTTCTGTTTGCTGGCCGGCATACTTTTATCGACAACTGGTTAATACAGCAAACAACTCCACGTATTATTACGAAAAAGCTTCACTATTACAGTAATTGATAAAAGTATAAAGCGCTTAAATAGGGAAAAGACAAAAAATATCTTAAATTATTTTATAAGAGGAGATACTAAATCCATTATTGCCTTATACCAATCTTTTGCTTTAACTACACCCGACGCGACCAGTACGCCTACTGTACCTAGTTTCACTGCTGCAGCTACGTCTTCACCGCTGCTTATTCCAGCTCCGCAGAGTACCGCGACCTCCGGGTTTACCTTCTTTACTAGCTCTAAGGTTTTAGTTATGATTTCTGGTTTCGCTTTAGAGACAGGTATTCCTGTGCCTATTAGCTCGGGTGGCTCTATAGCTACCATAGTTGGGTTCACTGCAGCTACTGCTGCGCTTACTTCAGGTGTGTTTGCACAAATGCATGTTACCAAGCCTAGTTCTTTAGCTCTCTTGACTATTGAGTCTATCTGGTCGATTCTGATTCTTTTCTCCGAGTGGTTGAGGAGTGTGCCTACAGCGCCTGCATCTTTTATCGCTTCTAATGTGACGTGGCCTGTATGTGCACCGGGTGTTACGTCGTCTACATGTTGAGAGAAAACTGGTATCTCTACGCTTTGGGCTACTAGTGCTAAGTCTGTCAATTGGGGAGCTACAGCTACTAGAACTCCGGTTTCCTTGTATACTTTTTCAGCTACCTTAGCTAATTCTACGGCTTTTTTCCCTGAAGACTGACTGTATGCCTTGAAGTTTATGAGTATCAGTGGGAACTTTATTGACATTGAGGTCCCTCTTATTCAGCCTTCTTGAATCTGTCTTTCAGTTTTTCTAGGACTGAAGGTAGTGTAGTGTATTCCATTTCATCTGGTCCTAGTCTGTGTGGCATGAAGGGTCCATGTCTTCTTAAGAAGTCGGCTATCTCCATGGCTAGCCTTCTTGACCAATCGTATGCTGGATCATCGAACAGGTCTGCTGGCCCTATTAGCTCACCGTTGCATAGCTGGAATCCTAGACCTACTACTCTTGGAGGACCATCAAATCTTGTACATTTGGCATCCTTAAGTCCTACGGGCATTAGTGGGCCGACGTGGCTTCCTCTCATCCATCCGGCTACTAGGTGTGGGAAAGCAAATGCTTCTATTATCTCGCCTAGAGCTGGGAAGCCGTGCTGAGCTCTGACGATACATACTGGGTCGTCTTTTCCGACGTAGCGCCCGGCTATTAGTGATAGCCTTGTGGTGCTAGCTACAGCTGCTATTTCGTTGTCGCTCTTTCTGTGTATTGCAGAAATAACGTATCTGCTTGTGGTTCCAATAAGTGCTAGTAGGTCGTACATTTCTTCGGGGCAGCTTAGTGTTACTTCTTTTCCTTCAAGAACATCTAGGACTGTGAACTTGAAGCCATCATGCATCTTGGGGTCTATTACTAGACCAGCTGTGTTGAATGGGTCAGCGAATATCTTGAATAATGGCATGTTCCATGCGCCAGGCTCTGTTTTATCGGCAGCAAATACGACTATTGGCTCACTCTTTCTTTCCTCAAACTCCATTTCAGCTACTCCAGGACCCATTCCTTTAACGTTTCCGGAGAATGTGTCTGAAAGAAGATCTTGACCTGCAGCGTAGAGCTTAAGCTTCTTTGAAACTTTTTCAGTTACTTCCTTAAATGTGTTCCATGCAAGTCCATGTATTTCAGAGTTTCCGACTCCTTTGTCATGTGTCATTAATAGCTGTAGGTCGTCGCCGCAGTTAAAGACGTAGTAGTCTATAATTAAGCCCTTTTTCTTAGCGTCTTCGAGAATCTGTTTGGCAAGTTCTTTCTGCTTGGGGTGAACAATGTGGTGGCCGGCAAGAGAACCAATGTCTGCTTTAATTAGGCTTATGGTCACTTTCACGTTATTCCACCCCATTAGAAGGCGGATTGCTAGAATATATGTTTTATATTTAACAGATATAAAATACCCGATAAGCTACTTATTTTGTGCCATTGTGAGAAAAACCTTAAATAGAGAAACTCCATGAATGTATTCTGAAGGTATATGCCAAAGAAGAGAAAAAACAGAGGACGGAGTAAAGGAGATAAAGGCAAAGAAGGCATGGTTCAATGTGACAGTTGCGGCGCTCTTGTTCCACGTTCTAAGGCAAAGAAAGTAACGAGAGTAATTTCTTTTATAGACCCTCAACTTGAAAAAGAACTTAAGGCTAAGGGCGCAATTATACCCAAATATACCGTCACTAAGTATCTATGCATAAACTGCGCCATTTTCCAAGGAGTAGTTAAAGTAAGGGCTAGAGATGAAAGAAAGAAGAAAGGACCTCTAGGAAGGTAATTACCGTCTCATTACCTATAGTTCTTTGTGTCGATCTTTAGAATGATTTACCTTTTAGAATCTTCTACTGCGGTCACTGCTCCAATATTCAATATAAACAATCCGGCATCAACAGGTGGGAGAATCGATGTAGTATTTAGAAGTCTCATGGCAAGTATGCCTGAAGAACTCAATAAGAGAAAAAACATTGATTTTTATGTTCTCCTCAACGGCCCTCCTTCACCTCCACTTCTACTAAAATTTATTGGGAAAAAGTTTTACATGCACTTTATAAGTGAGAGAAAAGTAGGTCTCCTTTTTAAAGAGATTCTTTCTGGGAAGAAAGTTGAAGGCGTTATTGTAGAAAAGAAAAGTTTCTCTAAGATAATAGACGAATTAAGAAAAGATAAATACACAATATTTCTTTTAGATGAAAAAGGTACAGATATTCTGAAATTAAAAAATAAAATTATTCAAGCCTTCCCTCGAGCAGTATTCATTTTAGGAGACCATGATGGCTTAAGCTTAGATGCTCTTAGATTCATTGAGAAAATAGGCGCAGTTAAGGTGAGTATAGGTCCTAAAGTATATCTCACGTCACATTGTATTCTTTTCATGAATTTTATACTCAGCAAGTGGAGGCTTCTATAAGTCTTCGCAATTTCCTATATAAGGCAAAATAAAATAAATATAGGAGGCAATATCATGTAAAGTGATGCCAGAACGAATAGTATGCTCTAAATGTAACTTCGTATTGTATAAGGGCAACGACCCTGTATCTCCTGAAGAAGTAATCAAAAAGTACGGCGGAAGATGCCCTCGCTGCCTTTCGAGGCTTTCGCTTTCTCCAAGAACCCTTGAAATTACGATTTTCAAGCGTAAACTAAGGTATTTACTATAAAAGGTGCTATATCATGAAAATTAAAGCCAGCTTTTTTAAGAAAGTATCTAAAAAGGCAGCTGGGGGCTTAGTTAGATTTCTCGAAATAGTAGGTTCAGAAAAAGCAGTCATAGTTACAGTACTAGTCTTAACTTATGCAACGGGAGTAATGTTCAGAATACTGCCAGCCAGATGGGGTATATACCTCAACGAATTCGATCCTTTCTACGAATACTACTTGGCCAAAAAGATAGCAGAGAAGGGCTGGGGCGGAATACTTTGGTGGTTCTCCTGGTGGTTTGACCGCGGACAACCAGACAAACTATTCTGGTATCCCTACGGAAGAGATTTGAGAGCTAGCAGTGAAGTGGGAATATCAATGATCTCCGCGATTATATATTTAATACTTAAGTCTCTGGACCTCGAAGTATCTCTCTACGTTATCCACGCACTAGTTCCAGTGTTCTTTGCATCACTCATTCCACTAACACTTTATCTACTTGCTTCAGAAATTAACAATAAGCCAGCCGGCCTCTTTGCGGCCTCTCTTTCAGCAGTTAGCACAGCACTCCTGACAAGAACTCCTCTAGGAGGAAAACACGAGAGCGTAGCTATGCCCTTCATGATTCTATCAATGTATTTCTTCATTAAAGCAATTAAAGACAAAAAGCCTCTCTGGGGAGCTATCTCAGGAATATTCTTGGGGTTCATGGCATGGAGCTGGGGTGCGTACCTCTATGCCTGGAACATGATTGCACTCTACACACTGACAATATGGATTCTAGGAAGATCTAATAGAAGTTATGCATTATCCTATGTAAGTTTCTACGCAACTTCAGCGTTCATGTTAACAATTTTCCCGAGAATAGGCTATCGTGTAACATTTCTATCGCTTTCAGGAGTTCTTCCCTTGATCGCTTTAGTCATATCAATTACAGAAATCTTCGCTATAGGAGCCGCTGAGAAAAAAGCTGTCGGAGAACTCTTCAAACAGCGCAAAGTACAGGTACTAGCTCTGCTATGCATTATCGCCATTGTGGCCGCTGCATGGTATGCGGGAATTCTAAAAGGACTAAGCGGAAGAATTATGGCTATTATATTCCCGTCGCACAGAGGTGCTCTAGTAGAGAGCGTCCAAGAACATAGAATACCTACATGGAGCATGCTTTACAGCGACTATGGTTTCTTAACAGTAATCGCTGTCGCTGGAGCCGCTTTAGCTATCAGAAAGTGGCGCGAAGAAGACATGTTTCTAGTACTCTTCTTCATAACATCACTCTACGCAGCAGCGTCTATGGCGCGTTTAACGCTGCTACTCGCCCCGGCAATATACATATGCGCGGCACTTGGAATATGGGAGATTCTGGAGGCTGCCCTGCGTCAACCAAGAATACATAAGAAAGAAAAAGCTAATCTAACGTCACAGGCAACTATCATAGCTGCGGCAGTGCTGATTCTAGCACTAGTAGCCTCTTCCTTCACTATATTTAACACACTGTACTTAGCTGAACAACCACCCTTAATAGCCACGTCCAGCCTCGGCCATAGTCCACTAGCAGGAGACTACAATTTCGATAAAATGGACTGGATCGCGGCCTTAGAGTGGATGAAAACAAATCTCCCTAAGAACTCTGTAATAGCATGTTGGTGGGACTACGGCTACTGGATAGCAGTTAATACAAACATGTCGACTATATGCGACAATGCTACGCTCAATAGTACACAGATAGAACTCATGGCAAGAGCATTCCTCTCAAATGAAAGTGAAGCACTCAAAATATTCCGGAGACTAGGAGCAGACTATGTAGTAGTATTCCAACCTTTCGTTTCAGCAAAAGTAGGATACATTACTCTATGGTACCCAGCAGGAGGCGGCGACTTCGAAAAATCATACACAGCTATGGTTAAAATAGCCGGTCTCAATGAATCTAAATACTTTGCATGGATTAGAGTCGGCGGAACAACAATTTTAGCTCCTGCAAATACACCCGAAGCAAGAAATGCAACATTATTCCGCCTAGTATTCATAAGAACTCCTCAGAGAGTAGCATATGTCTTCAACTCAATAGTAAAAATGATGGGAATACCTGTAGAAGGAAACACTGTAGATATTCCGCCGCCAGAACACTTTAAGCTAGTGTACATGAGTCCAAGAGGCTGGGTTCTAGTGTACAAAGTAGAATACCCAAAGTCTTAAGAATAGTATTTCTCTCCAAAAGCAAGTTTTTTCATAAGTCTCCTATATTTACCATATCTGTCTTCAGGCGAAAACTTAGGTGGATGAGGTACTTTAGTTTTCTCTCCACACAGTGGACAATACTCTTCTAGTGTATATATTTTACAGCGAGGACACTTTTTAAGTAAACTTTTAGGGCTCATTTCTTCAACTCAATTCTACTGAATGATGCCTTACAACCTAGTTTCTGAGCGTAGGAAAGCACCTCGTCGACTATTTCCTTTAAACACTTCTCAGCTATCTTGTAGTTAGGCGCTGTTAGGTCCATACGGTATCTAGGAGCCCCCATAGTATACAGCCTTGTCTTAGTCTTTGGATACTTCTCTGCAACTTTAAGCGGTATCTCTAAGATTTTCTTTATGTCTTCTACGCCCTTAGGACTATACGACTGAATAACAAAGATTCCACTTATTTTAGCTTCAGGAATTTTTATTCTCTCTTTGGCGAGTGCCAGTGCTACTTTTGCCCAGTCTTCTGAAACTCCTGCCTCTAGAGCGGCTTGAATTCCTCTTTTAGCTATTTCCTCAAATCCCGCATATATCTCTCCGTAGTAGTCTTCTAGCTTCCAGCCTAATTCTCTATAAGCATCGTCAATGGTTTTTCCCATTTTTTCAGCTATTATTTCTAGTAACTTATGCGCTGATACAGCCCGCTTCCACTCCCTCATTTTTCTAGCTCTTTCCTGATCAGTAACTCTCTTCAGTGATACATCAACATGTCCTCTTCTTCTATTAACTCTAATAACTTTGAATACTTTTTTCTGTCCTTCACGCATTACATCTCTTATACTCTTAAACCACGAGTGGGATGCTTCGCCTACTGGACAGTAAGCTTCTATTCCACCATACTCATCCAGAGTCACGAATGCTCCATGCTCAAATATTCTTTTTACAGTACCTACTACTAACTCGTTTACTCGAGGCAGTTTCTCGCGTTTCTTTATCATATTGACAGCACCTAATTAATGACGTTATTCAAGTATTTTAATTATTTTGGCTTCAATCTTACACTTTCCGCCAGTGGGTCTAGCTAAAACACGGTTACACACAAGACATCTTACAACAATTGACGCATGGTCGAAAATAATCTGTTCTGTACCGCAGTCAGGGCACCTGACTTTAACAAACCTACTTTTCGGCTCAGGTATCAATATTTTACGTTTTTTCATAATCTCACCTTAGACTATTTCTATTCTCTTGAGCCTAATACCTTTCTTATGATAAGTGTACCCGCAGACTCTACATGTCAGTTTGAGAGTCTGCTTCTTTGTAACTTTGGCGAATCTCTTTTGTTCAGGTTTTCTCTTCGAACCATAACCTTTCTTCTTTGCAGCATATCTTCTCTCTCCCTGAGCTAAACTTCGTCTCTTACCATGCTTATAGAGACTTACAGTATGCTCTGTGTGTTTCCTGCATCTCGGACAATATGTTCTGATAACTCTTGGTACCTTCATTGTCTCCACATAGCTATTTTACACAACTTATTAAATATTACTCTACTACACGCATTTCAGCTTAATTAGAGACCCCTTCGACCTTAAGCTCATTTAAGAACTTCGACTAACGTTATTTTATCAGATGGAATTACTCTGAGAGCTTTCAAAGGAAGAACAACTACATCACCTTTAGAAAAAGGTCCTAGAATTAAGTTCTCTAAATAAACTTTATGTAAAGGTTCTTTAAAGACCACTAAAGCCAGTTTTGTCTCCTCTTCTTTTTCTACCGTTTCAACAACTTTTTCTCTACTAATATATTTTGAATAAATTTTCTTTAGATGCTTCAATACTTCAACTTCTTCTACAGATAACTTATCTTCATCTATCTCTACTCCCAAGAAAAATTTTCCTAATATTTTGACAAGCCTTATGTACTGCAAAAGATTTAGTAATTTAATTAAGTTACCGCTTTCCTTAATGTTTCCTATCTTATTTGTTATTTTCGAATAAAAGTCTTTATTAATTGAAGCTATATCATCACTTTTTATTTCATTTGCTATTATCTCCTCTATTTGCTGGATAAGAGATATATCATTTGATAAAGAATCTTTTTTCTCTGATATATTTTTCAATACTCATCCCCTACCACTTCGGCAGCTCCTCTTAGAATAAGATACAGCCCCACATTTATAGGTAATTTAACTACTCCGTTTCTTTTATCCAAAGTGTAATTCAATATTTTTTCAGGAGCATCCTTCAATTTAACCTTAATGTATTCGTTAGAAGATAAAGGAGAAGCCTTTTCTAGGGGATCAAATAGATCTAAGTCATCTATTATGGAGACAATCATTCCTGTTTTTCCGTGAAGCGAGAGAGGAAGCCTAATTAAACGCTTTATGTCGACTGTAACTCTTTCATCTATCTGGCACCCATAACGCTCTATACACTCATTTACTAATATATCGACTAATTTTTTCTTCCGAGCTAGTTTTTTGTACACTGATTCAGGCGTTCTCACACTGAGCTTTTCGTATGCTGTAAACATGAGTCTATTAATCCATCCATAATTTTCCCAGAGCTTAGCTTTTACAAGCGAAGGAAAACTTAAGCCTAAACCTCTAACATAGTTTACTACTTCTCTTCTAGCATCTTGGTCTAGCGAATATACTTTTTCAGATAAAACATGTATGTGGAAACCTCTGTGCCCGGAGAAACATACTAGTAGCTCGCTTCGCGAAAAACCGAAGTCTATTAAGAGAAAATCGAGAAGCTTATTTGTCTCCTCTTTAGCTACTTCTAGGCATTCATCACAGACCCAGGACACTGTTCTTAAAGCTTCACTTCCACAGACAGGACATGCGGGAGGAGGAGCACCATTACCGCTGTTTCCACAATTAGCGCAGAACCACTTGTCATGTTTTTTCTTACATTCTGTAGGAATGTGGTCCACGTCTATGTCGAAAACTAGTTCAGCACCTTTCCACCCTTTCTCCTCCATTGTTGGAGCATCTGGTCTTTCATAGAAAGCTGTCGAGTAATATACATGAGCTGGAACATGCTTCCTGAGATATAGTGAAAGCTCATTTACGGACTTAAAGGCAGTGTGTCTGACCATGCCTTCTTTATTGAAAAACATGAAGCCGAATTCTCTTTGCTCTATTTTTTCTACACTGAAGGGCGATAAGTTCTTGTAGTATCTCCTAAATATTTTCATCACAAAATTTAACGATTTATTTTTCTCTTTTTCCATACTTCATCAACCTCAATGCCAGCCTATAGTATTGTAGTGGGTGCTTCACTCTCTTACACAATTTATTAGGATAACAGAAACCTAAAGCTTTCATATTCTCACACTTAAACGTAGTATACCGAATACCAGATCCCCTCAATCCAGCTATATGTTCAACTTGATAACGTGTCTTGCGCTCATCAAAATCAGGAGCACTGCTGAACAACTCTACTACTTCATCAACAGTTTTCCCTATATTTAGCAAGAAAGCTGTTATAGCAAATCTGGCTGCATGCGGTACATTCACTCCTCTTTTAATATCATTCATAATTTTAACCATACATGGTGGAATAACTGTAATATTCTCGTCAGATATTTTAACTGCAGCATGTTCGTCTATTTCTACAGGCTTTAAATATTTTTCGCATAAATTAATTAAATATTGGACCTCCTCGGGAAAAATTTCTCTAATAAGTTCTTTATTCGATAAGGGTTGGTCAACCATATTTAATATTTTAATTCTTACTGCCTCCTGTAAAATTCTGTTTAATTGGTTTCTAGTAATTAAAACATAACCATTCTTTATTACCTGATTTATAAGACTCCAAGGTCCACTCAATTTTGCCGCGTACTTCAAGTAGTCTACGAAGTGTAGCGAATAAAATTTTGCTCCATAGACTTCCTCTTCTCTTATACCGATGTTGAACTCTTCTTTAGCAAAACTAAGTATAAAATCTTCTGGTTCTTTACTAAGTAAAGCGTAGTACTTTTTAGCTTCGTGTACAGCAAACTTACTATTGAGTAATGTATTTGAAACAGTTCTTAGGAATAAAACCGATAAATAAAAAACTAGTAGATTTCTTAGAGGATCATGTATTTCTATAAGATAGTTTCTATGGTTTTTTCTCATAAAAACTGATTCTATCTCTCTAATAGTTTCCTCTACTAGACTTTTGTCTCTTCTAATTACATCTAAATCTACCTTAATGTTCTTCAAGTAGTCTATAGCCTTTTTTGTAAAAGGATACTTTAGCCATAATTCTTCCATTTCCGTAGACTAGTAGACTTAGTCTCTATAATTTTAAATTAATGAGAGATAAGAGAAAATATTATTTACGTAATACGTAGGTTATCTAGTCGTATTCTCGCCAAGTGTAGCCGCACTTAGTGCATCTAAAGAACCTTGTAGGCGCTTCGTCAGCTCTTCTAGTTTGCACCATCCACCAGTAAGCCTCATTGTGTCCGCACTTCGGGCATTCAGCCTTAGTTTTCGGTAAAATTTTTAGCTCAACAGGAGTTTCGACAATTATTGTCTTGTCTTTAACAGTATGTTCTATTCTTTTCTCTTCTCTAAGCGAAACTCCTTTAGGTAGTTCCTTATAGCCGCATTTTCTACACACTAAAAACGTTTGATTTCCTTCTCTCTTAGGAATCATTAATGAACCACACTTAGGACAGAAATTCATTATCTCACCCCCTTAGCTACTTAATCATTCTAACCGAAGACCTAGCTCCACATGCCTGACACTGTAAATAAAGCATTCTCTTCTCTCTTATTAAAATAGTATCTGGCTCACCGCACACTGGGCATAGAACATAATTTTTAACATACCTTTCTATTATCGCGTCTATAGTTCTTTTTCTGTGTTCACCGTGTATTATAGCCATACGTCCTTCAAGATATCCTGGCGCACCCAGTTCTCTTAACAGATATTTCAATAAGTGCTTAGGATCTCTATTTAGGATATTACATATTTCCATGAAATTCTGTATGACTATTTTTCTGCCTATAACGAGAACTTCAGCCTTCGGTATTTCAAATCTCTCGCGATAAGTTCTTTTTTCAGGTAGCTGCTTAAATGCCCGATCTAGCAGTGCATTATAATTATATATAATGCTACCTTTGCTCATCATGACCGCTTGTGTAGTTAAGCTACTCTGCTTCATAAACTTTCCGCTATTGATAAAATACTCAGCCGACTGTTTAGTCTTCACTAATCGGATACGGGGGCTTTCATCATTGTGTTTATTCTGTGCGACTACTTTGACTCCACTTAATAATATTTACGAGACATTCTCTCAGCTCTTTTACTCCTATACCTTTCAATGCCGATATTAAAAAACATTTAGTGTAGCCTTTTTCTTTCAAATATTTAAGAGAATTAATTACCGATTTAATATCAGCTGCATCTATTTTATTCAAAACTATAACTATTTCTTTTCCTTCAAAGTATTTAGATATATCCTCTAAGACTTTAAACTGATAGCTAAGAGGGAAGCCGCATGATTCACTTGGATCGACCATGTATACTATTACTCCCTTCAAGTGTTTAAGTGCTAATATAGCTTGGCGCTCCATTTTATTTCTTTCTGAAAGAGGTCTATCAAGAAGGCCGGGAGTATCTATTACTTGTATCAGTAAATCCTCTGGGTTTAGCCTAATGTGTCCTATGGACAGTTTCTTAGTAGTGAAAGGGTAGCTAGCTACCTCCGATTTAGCAGTTGAAATAGAGTTGACTAGAGTAGACTTTCCAACGTTAGGTGCTCCAGCTATGACTATTGTAGGCAAAGATGGGTCAATTGAAGGAAACTTTTTGAGTATCCTTTGATATTCTCTAATTCTAGCAAGCTCTTCATCCATGCTTTTAACAACAGAGTATACTCTCCCTGTGTACTCTCTTCTGAGTTTTCGAGCCTCCTTTACGTCTGCTATGTATCTTGCTCTATCGAGATACTCTCTTCTTAATTTATATAAAATCTTTATGCACGCCATAACTTTACCCATGCGTTTTCTAAAGTCATCCATGTCTACTACTGTGTAAGCTAACTCTCTGTAGAAATCGTCAAGTTCATCTATTCTCGGTATCGAGTATAGCCCCTCCTTAATTCTCCTCACTATATTTTCATGAAGTACTTTAATGTAGTTTTGAGTAAGAGTTTTACTTCTTTTAACTGATGCCCAGCGGATAGGACTTTTAACTTCTAGACGCTTCGCTCTGTTAAGAGCTATTCTAAAGACCTCCTCCCCATTTTTAGGGACTAATTTTATTTTCGAGAAAGGATTAGTAAACACCATTACTATACTGTATATTTCACGTTAGAGGAACAAATATTTCTTCGGCTCCTTTGCCTGAAATTACTAAGAGATCTATGCCGTCTCCGCTAACAGCATCTCTTGAAATAGCTGTCTTAATAGCCTTGATAGCAATACTTTTAGCTTTTTCCGCAGTAATATTTTCGCTATACTCTGTTTCTAAGATACCAATAGCTATTTTGGCTCCAGTTCCTAATGCAGCGTACTTATCTTCTATCAGCGATCCTAAAGGATCTAAGACAAAAATATGTGGACCTGTGTCGTCTATTCCTCCAACAACTGTTTCAGCAAAGTAAGGCATTAGTCTTCTATTGAATAATATTACGGATAGAAGCTTAGCTACTCCTCTGATGCTAAGTATTTTCTTTGTTTCTAGCTCATATAGATTCACTTCCGCTGCGAGAGTTTTAGCAATCATCTGCATGTCAGCAATAAGTCCTGCACAAGCTATTCCGACTCGATCGTTTATTTTATAGACTTTCTTTCCAGCTTTACTCATAAGACTAAAACCATAAGTAACTCTTTTTTCGGCTGCAAGAACGATACCTTTATCGAAAACTAGTCCTACAACTGTTGCGCCGGGAGCATAATGATATTCATCATAAGACATCTCTCTCACACATTGAAGAAAATACACTTGTTTAAAAAGTTACTGTAAGTATATAATAAGCTAGATTTAATAGAGTCTTCTGTAAGAATAACATGTAATGGAATCATTTGAAAAATATCTTAGTTTAATGCGTGACGCTTATAAAAAGCAGGGTTATCACTTTGTGGGTGTTCAAGCAGTAGTTAAGCCCTGCCACTGGATGAAAAGATCTCTACTAACTAGAGGCGAAAAATTCTGCTACAAGCAGAAGTTCTATGGCATACCGTCTCATAGATGCCTGCAGCTTTCACCAATTATTCAGTGTAGTCAAAGATGCCTTTACTGTTGGAGAGCTCAGCCCCAAGACCTTGGGATAGACTACAACGAGCTCGACGTAAAGGTATACGACGATCCCTATACAATAGTAGAGAATAGTGTAAAAGAATGGCAGAAAATACTTAGCGGGTACCTTGGAAACCCAAAGGTTGACCCTGTAATGCTCCAAGAAGCTATGAGACCAACGCACGCAGCTATAAGCCTAGTAGGAGAACCAACCATGTATCCTAAAATAGGCGAATTAGTAGAAGCTTTCTTCGAGTACGGATTTAGAACAACGTTTATTGTAACTAACGGAAACTTTCCTGAAGTTATAAGTAATCTAGAAAAAGAGCCTTCACAGCTGTATGTGAGTCTCTCGGCGCCCGACGAAGAGACTTTCAGAAAAGTATGTAGACCTATGTTAAAAGATGCTTGGAAAAGAGTTCTCAAGACACTAGAACTACTAAAATCTCTTTCATGTCCATCGGTTGTCAGAATAACACTTGTTAGAGGATTAAACATGAAAGGAATAGATAAGTATGCCAAAATACTGTCTCGCGCAGAGCCAACCTATATAGAGCCTAAGGCAGCGATGAGCCTTGGCTACTTTAGGTACAGGCTAGGTGTAGAGCCTATGCCAAGACACGAAGAAATTAGAGCTTTTGCTGAGAAGCTAGCAGAGTACACTGGATACAATATTATCGACGAGGCTATGGATTCTCGCATAGTTCTACTTTCTAGATTAAATAAGCCTTTAAAACTCATGTAGGTGATATCTCATGAAAATAAAGCTATGGATACTTGACGTGAACTACGAAATAGTAGCCGATGAACCTGAAATAAAGCTATGGGGCATAACTAGCGAAGGTAAACGAGCACTAGTTAAAATTAGAGGCTTTAGACCCTACTTCTACGCAGTTCCAAAAGAAGGAGTACCCATAGAGGACGCAATAAGATCTATTAAAGTACTTGCTACTCAATATAAGATTTTATCTGTAGAAAAAGTGAAGAGAAAATACTATGGCAGGCCCTTGGATGTGATAAAAATTACTTGCAAGCTTCCTCCTTCGGTTCCGAAACTTAGAGAAGCTGTCGCGAAATTAAAGGCTATAGAAGATGTACTGGAAGCAGATATAAGATTCTATATGCGCTACTTGATAGATAAAGATGTATATCCATGTGCATGGCATGAAATAGAAGTAGAAAAAGACTATGATAAAAATGCTCATGTCGATGAAGTATATAGAGCAGTCTCGGACCCAGTATATTTACCTGAAGAGACACGTATACCCGACTTGCGTGTTCTGGCTTTTGACATAGAGTGCTACAACCCTAGAGGTACTCCTAAGCCCGAAAGAGACCCCGTGATAATAATCTCCGTCAAAACAAGTGATGATGGAGAAAAAATTTTTACCGCAAATGACCATGATGATAGACTTCTTCTTAAAGAATTTATTGAATATGTAAGAAAATATGACCCCGATGTAATAGTAGGCTACAACAATAATGGATTTGATTGGCCCTACCTTTTAGACCGCTGCAAAAAACTTCACATAAAGTTAGCCGTTACAAGAGCTGATGGCCAACCTGCACAAAGTGTTTATGGACACTTCTCTGTAGTTGGTAGAGCTAATGTAGACCTCTACGACTTCGCAAAAGACATGCCTGAAGTGAAAGTAAAAACCCTAGAAAACGTAGCTGACTACCTTGGAGTAATGAGGAAGAGCGAACGAGTCCTTATTGAAGGAAGCGAGCTGTACAAATACTGGGACGATCCCTCTAAAAGAAAAACGCTAATCGAGTATGCCCGCGACGACGTAGAGAGCATATATGGTTTAAGCGAAAAAATACTTCCTTTTGCAGTACAGTTATCAAACATCGTAGGACTTCCACTAGATCAAGTAGGAGCGGCCTCAGTAGGTTTTCGAGTAGAATGGTACCTAATGAGACAAGCATATAAACTAGGAGAACTCATACCAAATAGAGTCGAGAGACCATACTCCTCGTACAAAGGAGCAATAGTACTCAAACCAAAGCCAGGATTACATAAAAACATAGTTGTATTAGACTTCTCTGCAATGTACCCAAGCATAATGATTTCTAAGAACATCTCGCCTGATACTTATGTCCCGCCCTACGAAGAAGTTTCTCCTGACGAAGTTTACGTAGCTCCTGAAGTTGGGCACAGATTTAGAAAACATCCACCAGGCTTCTATAAAGTAGTTTTAGAGCGCCTACTCAAAGTAAGGAAAGAGATACGAGAAGCAATGAAAAAACTAGATCCATCTAGCTACGAGTACCGTGTTTTATATGAGAGACAGAGAGCAATTAAAGTCATAGCTAACGCTACTTACGGATATTGTGGCTGGGTTGGAGCAAGATGGTATAAACGGGAAGTCGCTGAAGCAACTACTGCCTGGGGAAGAGAACTCATAAAGAAAACAATAGAGCTTGCGAAAAGCCTAGGGCTTGACGTAATATACGGCGACACAGACAGCATTTTCGTACAGTATGATAAAGATAAAGTTGAAAAACTGTGCAGATTAATTCAAGAAAAGTTTGGACTTGAAGTAAAACCAGATAAAATTTATATAAAAGTATTCTTTACAGAAGCAAAGAAGAGATACTGTGGTTTACTACCTGACGGTAGAATAGATGTAGTCGGTCTAGAAGCTATTAGAGGAGACTGGTCTGAATTAGCAAAGGAGGTTCAAGAAAAAGTAATAGAAATAATACTCAAAGAAGGAGACCCCTATAAGGCTGTAAAGTATGTTTCAAATGTAATTTCAGATTTAAGAAACGGTAAAATACCATTATCGAAACTAATTATCTGGAAGAGCGTCACTAAAGATTTAGATAAGTACGAAGTCAGAGCTGCTCATGTAGCAGCAGCTAAAAGACTTCTAGAGGCAGGCTATAGGCTTGAAATAGGAGACAAAATAGGATACGTAATAGTCAAGAAACCCGGAGACAAACTGGCAGATAAAGCAATGCCCTACATACTTGTAAAAGATATCAGCGAAATAGATACAGAATACTATGTTAGAAAACAGGTAATTCCTGCAGCTTTAAGAATACTAGAATATTTCGGTATTAAAGAAGCACAGCTTGAAGGAGCAACCTATCAAAAAAGCCTATTAGACTTTTTCGCCTAATTCACTAAATGTACTTATTACTAAGTCTACGGGTTTACGAACGACATTACCTACTCTAGCTCCAATAATTATTTTAATACCCTTCTCTTGAGCAATATCTACTACTCTCTGAGTTACAATACCATCAAAGACCACTGCATATACGTTGTCTACGCTCTGAAGAGTTGTAACCAGGTCTCTCACAGCTACTCTCTGTATTTCTTGCCAGTTTTTATCAAACAGTATTCCCTCAAGAGTACCAAGAAGTTCTTCGACAAGACTTTTTACTTTATCTGGAATAACTACCTCTGGTCTAGGAGACGGAGGAGCTTCTTTGACAATTCTTTCAGGACCTTTCCCTTCTTTACTTCTTCTAGTTTTTTCAATAGTTTCCATGTACTCCTCTACGGTCATTTTATTTTTTAGACACTTAGCTATCTCTTTAGCTGTTAACTCTTCTACCTCTTTTCCAGGAGGAGCTCTGGCAATGTAGTCTACGTCAACCTGACTTAGGAGAGCTTTGAGTATCAGGTCGCCTCCTCTATCTCCGTCAACAAACGCTATTACTGTCTTCTTTTTACTTAGATCTACTATAGTTTTAGGTATTGTGGCTCCCTCGAGCGCAATAACGTTGCGGTAACCGTGTCTAACTAAGTTGACTACATCAGCTCTTCCTTCTACAACTATAATCGTATCAGATTTATCGACATCAGGTCCTGCTGGAAGATTCTCTGGACCATACTTTATTACCTCAGAACTTCTGACCGCTTTAATTACTTCCTCGGCTATTTCTCTGCTCTCAGGTATACTCTCTTCCCACTTCCTTAGAATCTCTATGGCTCTTTCAATAATCTTCTTTCTCTTCTCTTCTCTGAGATCAACTATTCTCGAAAGCTTTATTCGAGCATTATAGGGTCCTATTTTATCAACACTCTCTATCATCGCCGCAATAATAGCTGTTTCAACGCGGTCCAAATTCGATGGAATTGTTATTTTGCCGCGAGTTTTTCCGTCGACAGTCTCAAGTGATACTTCAATACGCCCTAGTCTGCCTAATCTCTGCAGTTCGCGTAGATTAAAGCCATTCCCTAAGAGTCCCTCTGTCTGGCCGAAAATGGCACCTATGACGTCGGGTTTTTCTACAACGCCATCTATCTCAAACTCAGCTTCTATAACGTATTTAGCAGTAACAGCCAGTCCACCCATCAGCATCACCTGTTACTGAGATATTTCAAGCCTAGCTCCTCTTAAATATTTTATCTACGATGCATAGCTTCATATAACCCTCCATTACGCGCGAAAATAAAGGTAAGCCGGCGGGGGATGTATTCCCACCGTTACACCCGTCTTCATCACTAGGCGGTACAACGCCTTTAGCTCAACGGGCTCTCTTGCGGTGGGAAATAATCCCCCGCTACATTCATAAACATAGCGAAAGGAATATTTAAACTATTCATATTAAATAAACATAGCGAACCCTCTTCCTGCTCGGGCGCAAAACGCTCCTTCATCGCGACCTAAGAGTCAGGTGGATTACCCTTATGGGGCTAGTGAAATGTCTCCCTATCGGATAAAAATTTTATTTTAGTTTATTTAAAGACTTTTTCTCAACCATTTCTGCTCTTTAATTAAGTACATGTATGTCTTAGGATAATTAAGCAATCTTTCAATATTGCCCGTCCAAAGAAACACTACCGCTAACCTTCATTATATTATACGCTGCTGCCAGACCAATGTTAAACTGTCCCATTTCTCACACTACCAGTCCCCTATAAGGACGCTGAATCCGCCGACCACACAGTGGACAATAAGAAGAACCACACAGGATGCTCGAAGCCCTATTGTCTCCGAACTAAACCCCCTCAAGAGGGATGTTAGCCTCGGAGACAATAGAGCCCTTCTCCACTTCTCCTTATGTGTAACCAATATACTTTTGAAGAGTATTTTGCCTCTATGTAATGACTTTTCTCATTAAATTAAAACCATTCGCTAGACACCATTTTAGACAAGCATTAGATGTCTATTTAATCAAGTAATAACTTATTAACTGAGAAACAGATACTTTAGAAAAACATGTCTATAGATAGAAAGAAGACAAACATAGAAAAATATTTTTGCCCTAACAAAACTATCAATTATGGCGGAGGGAGGTCGCCGCCCGAGTGGCCGTAGGCTACAATGACCGGCGGTATACCCGCCTCCGCTACACATCAAGTTATAGGCTCGCGACCTCTACAACAATATCCGCCGCAGACCTTCTTCATAAAAGCACTGTTCATATCTAGCGAATCGCCGCAGTGGTTACATGGTATTACATTCATCTCTGTGAACTAAATATTCACTTAGAAATCTGTCCGTAAAAACATTACATAGCATCCTTCGCCATCCTGATAGTAATTTGGCCTGAAAAAGCTATATCGAAAACCGAGACTCCTATATAGCCTTATAGCAGGAACATTGCTTGCTCTAACTTCAAGTCTAAATACCTTAATTTCTTTCTCCCTCTTTATTCTCTCAATAGCCTCTTTTAATAATAATCTGCCTAAGCCACGTCCTCTGTACTTTGGGTCAATAGCCAAAGACAGTATGTGACCCAGATTTCCCCACCTAATAAGAACTATTATGTACCCTACTACTCTTCCATTAACTTCAATAACAAAAGATGTGTCACCAGCTAGAAATAAGTAATATGACAAAAGGCTCTTAGGATAAGCATCTCTTGGAAAACACTTTAACTCAATTTCATATATTCTGTCTAGATCTTTTTTATCAACTTTACGAATACAGTAATTCACGAAGTACATGTGCGGCAATACCTTTAAATATATTCACTTCATTCAACACGGTAGAAAGTAAAAAGGTGATAGTATGGCCTACGAGAATATTTTTGCTCAAGTAACATTAATTCTAAAAAGAGTAAGCGAAGATCCTGGAGTTCCAAGAAACATTAGAAGAGCCGCAAACGAAGCTGCAAAAACAATTCAAAGAAAAGACCTAACTCCTGGACTAAAGGCGGCAAACGCAATAAGTATTTTAGAAGAAGCTGCACAGGACCCCAACATACCACTATTTGCTAGAACAGCCCTGTGGCAAGCAATTTCTTTACTAGAACAAGTCAAAGACTAAGCCAAAATAAACTTGGTAAATAGGTTATTTTAAATACTATTTTTATCTAAATCTAATCCTAGGTTAAAATAAACTAATAAAGAAAATTTATATACGAGACCATAAATGTGTTTTCTTGCGGGGGTGCCCGAGCCAGGTCAAAGGGGCAGGGCTTAGGACCCTGTGGCGTAGGCCTGCGTGGGTTCAAATCCCACCCCCCGCACCACTCCTTTTAACTTATAGAACACTATACACCTTCTTGTCCAATTTACACAGCTACATATCATGGAACAATCATTCAATAGCATATACATAAAATAAAATATTAGACTGCAAGAAAGATAAATTAAATGGAGCCCTTCTCTATTCACTTCATTAAAGCTCGATATTTCTCAAAGAACTTTTAAACTAAAATCTCTCTCCATGCCAGTTTCCTAGATGCTTATAAAACTTAGATACCTTAGTCTCGAAGAACATGTTTTAAAGCTTCTTAAAGTAAAGCTAAGCCTAAGATTATGTTTTTCTAAATCTGCTACAAGCTTTATAGGCACAAAATATTTTAGTCTAAATTAAATGCCCTCAAGAAAAATAGCGCCCCGGCCGGGATTTGAACCCGGGTTCTGGCGGGATCTACGAGGCCACAGCCTCTTGACAGCCGCCCATACTAGACCGGGCTATACGACCGGGGCGAGAATATTCTAAGAGCCTCCCTTAATTAAATTTTTCTCTGTGAGCCATGTTCACTGCTGTAGCGTTTACTATAGATCTATTGTCCTAATATTCTCAGAGAAAGCTGTTTCGTAGGTTTAAAGATTTAAAACATCAAAGTGGGCCCGCCGGGACTCGAACCCGGGACCTCCCGCGCGTCAGGCGGGCGTCATAGCCGCTAGACCACGGGCCCATTTAGTAGTTTACAGGGCAGAAAATATTTTTTTCTACACTGAGACCCTCTCCCAGACCTATGCAGACACTAAGCTCGCTACAAAAGAGTGTGAACAAGTGTCACTTCGCCTTATATATCCCTTGTCTACTGCTACTCCAGGTGCTATCAGCTAGCGATTTTTCGATAAAAATTTATCTACGCTAAGTACTATTTATGTGGGCCCGTAGCTCAGCCAGGACTAGAGCGTCGGCCTTCGGTTCTGTGTAGAAGACAGCCGATGGTCCCGGGTTCAAAACCCGAGGCTAAGATCCCGGGTGAAAGTCCCGGCGGGCCCGCTTCAAATAGTAAAGTTTTTAAGTACATTTTGGTAAGGGGTTCTGCTTATGCCGAGAGAGATTTTCGATAAGGAGAAGTTTTTAGAGCTAGCCAAATATGCGAGAGAGTGCAGAGTAAAGAAGCTTGGCGACGTAGTCAAACTAAAGCTACGTTTAAAGAGATACTTGTACACTTACAAAACTACTTCTGAGGAGGCAGAAGAGCTCCTTAAGCAAATTCAGTGCCCTATTAGAGAAGTTTAGCTCTTCGCAATATAGATGTAGTTACGATGTAATTACCCTAGCGCTATTGTTTCACCATTTCTCGGGATTTTTGCATCAAAGGAATATCTGTCGAGTATTTGAGGAAGCGACTCTTTTACTGCTCTATAGTCTCCGTGGACAAATATACATGTTTCCTTAGGTTTAATTCTATCTAATAGCTCAAATAACTGTTTTCTTCCTGCATGTGAAGAGAAATCGAGCCACTCGATTCTAGCTTTTACTTTACTGTTTACTTCAGGTAGTAGCCCTGTTTCAAGTAGAGCTCTTCCAGGAGTGTAGGGTGCTTGAAAACTCACAAAGACTATCGCACTTCTAGGATCTTTTGCTATTTTCTTTGCGTAGTAGAGCGAAGGACCTCCTTTAAGCATTCCAGCGGGAGAAACTATTATTGAGGGTACTTCTAAGGCTTTCTTTCTGTCACTCCAATCTCTCACTATAAATACTTTCTCTAGTGCTCTTTCTAGCAGATAAGGGTCTCTTAAATAACCTGAATACTTGAGCAGTATTTCTATTACTGCTCTCGCCATACCGTCAATAAATATTGGATAGTCTATTCCGTGCTTTTCTAAGACTAAAAGCACTTCCTGAGACCTTCCTACGGAAAACGAAGGTATTAGTACTTTTCCTCCATTCTCCAACACTTCTTCAAGTATTTCTATGAGCATTTTTTCGCAGTAATCTCTTTCCGGGTGTTCATAAGATATGTACGTCGACTCTGTGATCAGTACATCTATGTCGCCTACGCCGCTTAAATCTGCTCCTTTAAGGAGAGCCGTAGTTGAAGGATTTATGTCTCCTGTATAAAGGATTTTTGTCCCAGATATGTTTAATATGAAGAAACTGCTTCCGGGTATGTGTCCAGCATCTTTAATTTCTATTACATGGTCCTTGTCTAAGCTGACTATATCTCCGTAATCTAAAGGATTAAAGCATCTAAGCATTGCTTGAAGTTCTTGGTGCTCGTAGGGAACATAGTAGCCGGAAATTTTCAGAAAGTCCCTTATGAGCAGTTCACTTAGCTCTAGAGTTAGGCTTGTCGTGTATAGAGGTATTTTAGCATTTATGTATAGTAGAGGAAGAGCTCCAGAATGGTCTAAGTGGGCGTGCGAGAGAAATACTGCGTTTAAGTCCTTTGGACGTACATGAAGAGGAAAGAGAGGCTTATCCTCTTCGAATATTACGCCGTAGTCTAAGAGTATTTTCTTTTCACCGCTATCGATTAGTATAGCGCTTCTCCCTACTTCTCTACCTCCTCCTAATATTGTTACAGATATTTTGCTCATCTCAGCTCCCTTCCCTGTCCCTTGTTAAAGGCTACTTGCTTAAAACTCTTTTTTTACTTCAGTTAAGTTCAAGGATAATGCCACTCTTCAATTAACTCACACTGCTTCTCAAAATACTCTAGTCCTTCCCTCTCTTTCGGCTTTGTCAAGTGCCTATAGGCAGCTGGTGCTTGCTTAAATGGAATAAGTTGTTCTCTTAGAATCTCTTTGAATGAAGGCTGCTTAACGATGTATTTGCAACGTGGGCACTTGTATCCTACAGCCCTTCCTTTAGATTTCATTTTCTCTCTGCAGAATGGACATAATGGAGGCACTCTGGTAAGTACTTCAGCCAACTCTATTCTTTGTATTTTTTCTACATTGAGCGTTAGTTTACCTTTTCTCACTTTCACTCCTCCAGAAAGTTCAACGTAATCATGTTTTCTGAGCTTTAACACCAATACATTTAATCGAGTCTTTCTGTAAAAAATACAGTCAATAGACCCAGTACCATCACTTACTTCGATAACAACATGCCCACCTTTAATTACTACTGGCTCGCTTACTACTACGCCACTTATAGTTACAGAGTCGTAAGGCCTAACTTGAGAAATAGTCTTTCGCATGAAGAGGTGTATTTCTGTACACTGATTTGTTTTAAAAATCAGCCAGCGGTCAATTTTCTCTTCCACTTTAATTTCTTTCATAGCCTCTACTAGGAGCTGGGGAAAGTCACCTCTTATACCAAAGAGTACAGGATCAGGGCCGTGAGACAGTACTAGAGGTCTTTTTTTCCTATAGTCTATGTTAGCGTAAATATATGGCCTAAAAGCTCTATCTACTTTAAGTAAACTCTCATACTCCATTTTTCTAACCTTACCCCACATTGACCTCTCTCTGTAGGCTAGTAGCTCAAATGTATAGTCACTGAAATCTGCTTCATAAAAGCCTACAGCTGCCAATGCTCCTACAAGTCCTCTGCCTCGTCCAATATATCTGCATTGGATATTATTTTTAGCGATAACTCGCTTAACGTAGTCTAGAGAAAGCACTTCATGCAGCGCTCTCATAGAAATAATTTTCACAATGCTGGGGATAATCTCCTTAATGGCAACAAGTGCAGGTTCCGCCTTACCTAGTCCACTATAATTATCCATAATAGTGTTCCACACTAAGTCTACTACATCTTCTGGATCTTCACATAATATTTTAATTGATACAGCAGCATTTCCTCTAGTTTTAAATGGAATATTAGGGTTTAATCTAATTAAATGAGGATAATCAACAAATGTCACTTTTTTAGACAATTTCTCAACTATGAGCGAACATATGTACGTTGTACAGCCTCCCTTGTAGTGGTCAGTGTCGTCAAATCCTATGTGTAGTAACACGCTACTCAAAATATTCTTAAGCTATACTGTATTAGTTTTTCGATGTTGTACTTTGTAGGGCTAGGACTTTATAGTTGCGAAGATCTATCAATAAGAGCCCTTAGAGTACTTAAAAAGTGTTCCAAAATATACGTTGACTTATATACGAGTATAGTACCTCAATTTACTTTATCTGAATTCGCCAATATTTTAGAAAAATCCTTAGGTAGCGAAATAGTCGGTGTTACAAGGAGAGAACTTGAAAACGATATCTTTGTTGAAAAAATACTCGAAGAGTCTTCTGAGAAAGATGTAGCAATAGTCGTTCCAGGAGACCCCTTTATAGCTACAACGCATCTATGGATTAGACTTGAAGCAGAAAAACGGAAAATTCCGACCGCTGTTATTCACTCTACATCTATTTTAACTGCAGCTATAAGTGAGACAGGGCTACATCCGTATAAATTCGGTAAGTGTGCTACAATAGTATATCCAGATCTGGAGAAAAACTTCATACCCTACTCTGTTTACGAAACCCTAGTGGATAATATTGGGCGAGGTTTACACACATTAATGCTTCTCGATTTAAGACTTGAAGAAAAAATAGCTATGACTATAGCCGACGCTATAAATGTTTTAGAGTTACTCGAAGAAAAAATAGGTAAAGGAATAATATCATCAGAAACATTAGGTGTAGCACTCTCACGTATAGGTTCTCCTGATTCAAAAATAGTGGCAGGACCTTTATACAGCTTAAGGAAAATAAATTTAGGTCCTCCTCCTCACTCTCTTATTATACCTGGAGAACTGCATTTTACAGAAGAAGAAGCTTTAATAGTATTGGCTAAAGCTTCAATAGAGGCTGTGAGAACATGGAAAAAGAAAGTCAGAGACTTGAGAAATATATTAAATCATTAGAAAAGGTATTGAAAGATATTAAATACGATTCATCTGTAAGCGAAATAGTTCATTTAGCTAAGTGCTATACTGAAGACTCTAAGTATTATTATAGGCTAGGAGACTACTTCACCGCACTCTCCTGTATAGCTTATGCCGAAGGTCTTTTAGACGCTATTAGATTCTTGAAAAAAGCTGAATTCACTTGGCCTAAAGAAAAACCTTCAAAAGGAAATAAAGTCCTAGTAGGAGGCGTTTTCGAAATACTACATCCTGGACACATATTCTTACTGAAGAATGCTAGCAAATATGGAAAGGTCATCGTCATAGTCGCCCGGGATAAAACAGTGCTTAAATTTAAAAAACGAAAGCCCGTAATTTCTGAAAACCAGAGATTAGAAGTAGTTAGCAACATTAAGTATGTATATAAGGCTAGACTAGGCGAAGAAGAATTTAATTTAAAGAAAATACTTTTAGAAGAAAAGCCAGACTACGTCATACTAGGCCCCGATCAAGAATTCTTAGAAGATAAACTCTTAGAAGAAATAAAAAGACTTAACCTTAACACAAAAGTAATAAGAATAAAAGATTTCTATAAGAAATACTCTCTCTGTAGCACAAGTAAAATAATAGAAAAAATTAAAAAAGAGCTTTAGTGCCTATAGCTTTCGAAGCTTTAGTAGCTTCTTCGTGCGCTTTCTGTAGAGGCACAGGCAGCCTGTACCTGTTAGTAAGACACATTGAGGTTAGTTTGTAGGCTGTATCCAAGGATATTTTATGCCCTACACTGACAAAAATTCTTTTAGATTTAACATAAGCTCCTATGATCTTCCCCTTGTAGACTACTACAGGATACTCTTTATCGCTATTCTCCACTATTTCTCCACATAGAAGTTTTTTAGCTACGCCAATAGTAGGCTTATCTATTAGCACTCCTAGATGACATGCTATCCCGCAGAAATAAGGATGTATTCTACCCTGACCGTTTACAAAAACTACATCGGGCTCTAAGCTTAAAGAAAGATAGGCTTTATGCATAGGAAGAAGTTCTCTAAATGCAAGTAGCGTAGGCACATAAGGTACCTTTATCTCGAGTACAGCACACTTTACTTCAAGGACTTCTAGCGAAGGAAAACTTAGAACACATGCTGCCGCAACTCCCCATTCAACTCCGTTGATTTTCTTATAGGCAACGTCGAGCCCACATATCTTCTTTATGTTTAATATTTCTATGAAGTCTTCCTCTACTACTCTCTCTGCAAAAAGCCTCTGTACAGCTCGCGCCTTAGGGACACTAAATGGAAGTTTTCCCGAGTTTTTCGAGGAGCTTTTTCGCATAGTCCTCTATTCTTTTTCTTTCGAGCGCTCTTAAATAATCGGCTATTGTTTCCTCGAGTATTCTACGCCCAATATCGCATTTTCTTCTAAGACCAGGTACAAGCGCGTCAGGAAAATGTATTTGACTTAATGCCGCGACTATATCGTTCATTACTTTAAGTAGTTTTTCAGCCCTCTCCAGGTCATCCTTTATCAGTGACGAAAGAACAGCTCTTCTAAGCTCTCCTACAACGTCTCCTAATCCACATAAGTAGGACTGAATAGGTACTTTAAGCTCTCTATATCCTTTGATGTCTTCTTCTCCTTGAAGAATTTTGTAAAATACAACAGCTTCAACATATTCTGCTAAGCAGTCAGAGACATAGCCTGCTTGAAAGAACTCGGGAAAGTTCTCACATAACCTATTAAGTTCGTCGACTAAGTTCTTTAATTTTTCTATATTTTCTTTAGCTTCGCTAAAATTACCTATTTGCAGTGCATGTATAGCATTACTAGCATTTCTTGTAATTTCTCTAGAGATTTTTATCAAGTTCTCTCTTATTTGGTCCTTAAAAGAAAGCTCTTTAATGCATTCCTCTACAAGCACTCTAAAAACCGACATATGCGTGAAACTACACGTCTCTTAAAAATTTTACCGCACAGTATCAAGGAAAAGCACTTAACCCTCTTTCATAACATTTACTCGTGTTGTCAGAGGAAGAAAAGCTTTACAGACGTGCAGGCGAAATAGCACACAAGGCGCTTGAATACGGAATTAAGTTGACTAAACCTGGTACTAAAATTCTTGAACTATGTGAAAAAATAGAGAAAAAGATAATAGAATTAGGAGGAAAACCTGCTTTTCCTGTAAATGTGTCAGTGAATAGTGTTGCTGCTCATTATACTTCACCACCTAATGATAAGTCTGTAATACCAGATGACTCTCTCGTGAAAATAGACGTCGGAGTACATATAGATGGATGCATAGCAGACACTGCAATTACAGTAGCTCTAGGGAAAGCAGATGAAAACTTAATAATAGCTGCTGCTGAGGCCCTTCGTGCCGCCGAAGAAGCTATATCCCCTGAAGTTAACACTAAAGAACTAGGAGCAATAATTGAAGAAACTATTAAAAAATACGGGTATAGACCTATAGCCAATTTATGTGGCCACCAAATCGAAAAATACAATCTCCACGCAGGTAAAGTCATCCCAAATATTAAAACACAAATAGGTTCTAAAATAGGTAAAAACACAGTATATGCTATAGAACCTTTCTCAACAAACGGTGCAGGATATGTAGTTGAATCGAACGAAGCACATATATTTAGATTAAATAGAGTAAGAAAAATAAGAAAAATAAAGCTACATAGAAAAACTTTCATACACGATATATACTCCACATGCCGTACATTACCATTTGCTTTGAGGTGGTTTACTAATCTTTACTCTACGTTAGATCTTCTAGAAGAAGATATAAAAATGTTAATCGATAGAAAAATAGTGAGTAAGTATCCCGTATTAATTGAAGTAAAACAAGGCTTGGTAGCGCAAGCTGAAGATACAATAATGGTGTTGGAAAAGGATGTAATTAACTTAACTAATGCTTTAGACCTCTTAATGTAGCTAAGAAAAGAAAATGTTAGTAGATAAAAATAAATTCGCTGAAGCGACGAGAGACACATGAGCGAAGAAGAAGTAAATAAAGACCTTCAAAGAGCTCTTGACAACATAGATGAAGCGATATACTTGCTTAGAGAAGTAGCTAAAATAGGAGAAAGTTATGCCGAAATGCTAGAAGATATTCTTTATCACCTAGAAGAAGCTGCCGAACAACTAGATACATTAATTTCCCGCAAAAGATAATAACTATCTTCTTTCTTCATACAGTTTCTTTAATATGGGAATGTTTTTAATTTGCTCATCTTTAACTTCATCCCAGTATATACCTTCAGGTTTAGAGTACTTACCCTCTGTTTTAATTCGTTTGGTAGGAGTGAATACATAGTCTACTGGAACATCGTGCCTAGTTACCGGAATATATTCAACTATTTGGATATCATGGACCGTAGTTACTATAGGAGTCTTCTCGTCTACAAGATTTAGTTCTCTCAGAATAGCATATTCTAGGTCGCTATATCCTCCGCCTTTACCTAGCCGCGCCCCCTCTGTTGTAACAGCAACACTACCCGTGACTTTTACGTCGATATGATAAGGAGGAATCATAAACAATTTTCCATAAATAAAGGCCCCCCTTATAGTGGACGCTTCACGTTCACGACCAAGAGGAACATATTTGCGCTTAATTACCAAAAATCCTTTGCGCAGTCTAGGAGTTGCCATCACTAATACTTTACCAGCCCTTATTACAGCTTCCCTTATAGGTCTTTGAGGACTATCTGGACAGCAGAAAATAACTTCAGCTTTTCTAAACAACTCACTCTCAATAAATCTTCTAGCAGCTAATTCATGTCCCTTAAAGTTAGGAATTCTACCATAAACCGGCCTAGGGAAAATAGCTATTCCTTTTTCTTCCATAAGCCTCCATATTCTCTTCCTTATCTCCTGCTTTATCTCAGAAATTTCCTCTACACTCATCTAAACCACTCAACTAGACTAAATTCTAGTAAATAAAATCATTCACTAAAATTAACCTCGTCCACAAAGCTTATATCGAACCCAAGCAAAATACTCTCGCCGGGGTCGCCTAGCCTGGTTAGGGCGGAGGGTTGCTAACCCTCTGGCCGAAAGGCCGCGTGGGTTCAAATCCCACCCCCGGCGCCTATTCTAGTAGACCTTTTACCTCACGAAAACATATACATTAACTTAAGAGATAAAATAGAGAAATGCTTATATACAGTTTCATGATAAGAGTTGACGGGCCCGTGGCGCAGCCTGGATAGAGGTCTAGTCCGTCTATCGCGGCGGCCTTCTAAGCCGTAGGTCCCGGGTTCGAATCCCGGCGGGCCCGCCTTTAAGAAAAAGAGATTTTTCTCCGATGTAAGTTTCCGGGTGTTGCCAAGTTAATGTGCCTGCAGGCAACGCCCTTTATATATGACTCTCTGATAATATCCCTGGATGAAGGATTCTTGGAGAGACAGAGTAGACTTAGCTAAAATAGACGACGAGACACGGTACCGGATACTCGACTACGTTTTAGCGAAAATAGGGTCGTACAGGGAGCTGGGCTGCGATTGAACCTACATCTACAGGCTGAAGACACGGAAGCCCAGAGTACCGGACAGCTTTCTGAAGAGGCTTCCCGAATAAGACCTCTGAGGCCACTTCACTGTGAGGGCTGGGAAAAAACACGGAGAAGCCTCAGGGCTCTCTGCTAGGCTTTACTCTGAGCACGTCTAAGAAGCCTTTATCGTGCAGTCGAGAGAGCAGCGCGTCAGCCTCCCTCCACTCGATCTTCATCTCTCTTGAAAGAGAATTCACAGTGCAGAAACCCATTAAGGTGAGCTTAAGGTGCCTCTACTTCCTCTTCGCTCAGCTTCCTAAGCTGGGCGTTGATTCTCTGTGTGTCGGGAGTCTCCTGTAAAGTACCTGTAGAGGCTCCTGGAGATACTCTTCTCTCCTCCTTCTCCGTGAGCCTCCGCCTCCAAGAATCAAGTCCCTCTACCAGCAGCCTTATGGTTTAGTTCCTCGTTTTCTTTTCTCAGCTTGCTGAGTATTTTCTTGTACTGTACTATGAGAGCCCTATACTTTTCTTCCTGAGACCTCTTCTTGAGCCAGATCACCTGCCGCCACCTTTCTCCCGAGTATCTCTAGCCACGGGTTGTCCTGCACCCACGAAGGCAACTTGGGCTCCGAAGAGACCCCCGCTGCGGCGCCTTCTCTGCCGCGGAGGAAGTCCCTTATCTCGGCTAGGAGCCTGTTCTGCTCCTCTAGGAGCTGGTTCACTGCGGCTGCGAGCGAAAGCCCCCGTGTCCTCGCGTAGGCCTCGAGCCTCTCCTTAATGCTCCTAGAGACCTTGATAGTAGTATACTCAACCACGGTAAAGGCTGTTGTTACTTAAAAGGTATATCGGAAGCATACCTGCTCTAGGAAGAAGAGTATGCCGTAAGTATACTGCTCAAAGTACTCTTCTAGGGTTCCGGGTCGGGGAGATAATTAAGGAGAGAGAGCCTGAGGCCCTCCTCCACTCTAGGAGGAGAGCGGTTCCCAGCAGGAGCACTGTACTATATGTAATGCTGACCTAGTGACACTAGGCTTCTTCGCACTCCACTGGGTTTACATGCTCACGAAACGAGCACTTCAAACAGCACAAACAACGATAGATATGCTTATATAGTGCTGGACATAGTGTTAGCGCAGGGAGCCCGGCATGGACCCTACAACTGTTCCTCTACATATGTACTTCCTTCAGCGTTTGGTAATTTCAATCGCGTTCCTAATTCCCCTTATAGTAACTTGGTGGCTCAAGAGCACCCGTTTAAAGGACACTCCCCGCCCTCTTACCTACATTCTAATAGGTTTCGCTATAGGCTTCCTAGCTAATATTATCATAGGCCTTCTGGGGGCCTATGTTTTTAAACTACCATTACTTCCACTGCTACTATATCAAAAAGACCTACCTATGCAGTACCTCAGCCACATAGTATTTATTTACAATACTATATTTAATGTTGCATACGTGGCTTCGCTATTCGCATCACTCCTACTAGTAACATACGGAATGTATAAGTTAGCGCTATGGAGCTCAGATAAGAGAACTCCGTAGATAGTTTCTTATTTAGCTCATTTAAAGAGACTAAGCCTACATCCTAGTTACAGGTATCCTCTTTACCTTACCAAGATCCTTGTTGTCTGAAAACATGAAACCTTATATCTAACTTCTTAACAACTTACAATTAGGGATTTCAACAGGAACCTTTAACTATACTGTCACAGCGATAACATTATGATTTACATTCCACTTAGTGCTGCAGTGATTCAGAAAGTGCTCGCGATGGCTCTTAGTGAAGCCATAGAGCGTACTGTCACATTTTTTAACTTCTATGTAAGTTAGTATAAGCAAAACTAGCAAAGAATTTATAGAGAAGGGTGAGAGCAATGCCCAGAAACATCAACAAATAATCTATTTTCTCAAAACAATTCCTTTCTCTCAATATCTTTGCTCCCAGCTAACTTTCTGGTCTTTTAATTTCATACAGTGTTATCCCCTTTTTATACCCCAGTACCTTATTCTAGGATTTATTTTGCTCTCTTCAACAGCTTGTATATCTTCGTCTTGCTTATACCACTCTTTATTGCTCCACCATGGATTAAGATCATTTAAGATTATCTCGAGACTGTTTTCTCGTCACTTTTTACTTCTGAGTCTGCGTTCAAGCAATACCACCCTTCTGGAGTTAATGTCTACTTTTGCTCTAAGTTCATCTATAGCTAGCTCTAATTTCCTAACTTTCTTATCTAGCTCTTCTAAGCTCGGGCGCCTTTTTCTACTATGAACATACTCTTTAAGAGCACAGAGTATTACGGCGTGAACAGTTAATCCCTCCTCCTCAGCTATTTTTTGAAGACTCTTGTACAGTTCTTTAGGCATATTTACGGGATACCTTACTCTGCTCACACTAAACATTTTATACTTAAAGTATAAAAATTTTATACTAAGAGACTAAAAAGATCTTGCTAAACAAGGAAATTCATTTTACCATAATTAGCTTCAGACAGAACGATCGCCTTTGCTTAGCTAAGCTCAGTTGCTTTAACCAGAACAGGAAATTGTAGTGGTGTTCTGCAATGTGTCATTGCAGATTCAATGCAGATCCCACTCCCTACATAATTTTTCTCATTAAGTTGATGTAGTGGGATCTACATTGATCGCTGACCCGAGGACACACAAACTCTCCTTCAGTTTTTTAGTTTCTATACCACTAGTCCCACTTTAGGTCTCACATCAATTATCTCTAGATTCTTGGACAGAGACCGCGCGCTATATGCTGAAACGCTGCGGCGCCAGCTCGGCTAGATTTACTGCTCGTATTATTTAAATCTTCTTATAAATATTTGATGACATTAAGTTAAGTTTTGCTGTATATCTGTAGAACAGACTTTGCAAAATCTTAAACTTAACAGCGCCGAACAACCGCAAGGAAATGCGCCGCACGCTACATAAATTTTTACAAAATACCGAAAAAGAGAAAAATAGCAGAAATTTTATAAAATATGATGTCCTTTACTTTCTGTGCTCCTGCTAGTGCTCGACGTCTCTAAGGGCCCAGGCGGCACTGTTTTCGCAGTCATAGTCGTCGAGGAAGGAAGCTATAGAAAACTAAGGTCAATAATCAGTAGCTGGATCAAACACTATAAGGACTTGCCCAGTAGACGAAGAAGAAAATATTTGCTTGTTTTTGAAAGAAAATTTAATAAAATTAAAGACATGTTGTATTGCTATGGATGTTTTACTAGATTTGATAGTGTTTTAAGGATTATTGATTTATTTGCTGGTAAGTCAAAGTTAATTATTGTCGACGATAAGTTTTACACGCTTATCAAAAGCAAATATGGCGGTAAAGTCGTGGCAGAGGGGAAAGCAAAGCCCTATTATTCAGCATTTATTTTACTCGCCGATAATTTAGCTAACTTAGTGAGAATTAAACTAAGTAAAGCGAAGTCTACTCTAAACAAATATAAGATACTCGAAGAATACAGGAAGAAGAAATGACCCCTCACTCAGCGGGCCCATCGGACCCCCAGCTCATCTACACATCGCCAGGGTCGCCTCCGCCCGCATCATGCCCCGGGGCCCATCGGGCACAAAGCCCTCAAACACTATCTCGCCGCAAACGATATAAAAATTACGTTTTAAGCAAAAAGTATTGTTTCTCACGAAGCCTCTCCTTTATCTTTAATTGTTTGCTAGCCGTCAGCACACATGCAGCATATGAGGCTATTTTCTTACTGCGGGAACGTCCGCTCTTGTGCCAGGTTTTCGCTTATGTTCGGGTTTATAAGTCTCAGCTGAAGCCGCTGTGAGGAAAGTAGACGGCGGGTGAGACTTTGAGGTGTTTCCGCCTAGACAGGCCCTGCGCCTTTAGAGACCAGAAAGGCTTCTGCCAGTTCAGCTCTCAGGTGATCACCGAGGACTGTCCTGAAGACTGCCCATATCTCTGGAGACAGTTCTTCGGGAAGAAAAGTAGCAGCAGACTGCACAGTTCTCTGCGTATACGAGCTCCCAGACGAGTGCCCGAAGAAACGCCGCCTCCTAGAAAAGGCTCTGAGAAAATGAAAAATACCCTTTTATTCAAAGTTTTCAGTATTTTGCTATAAATCTCTATATTCTTGACTAAAGTATTATACTAACTTTTACTCTTATTCCTTTTAAATATCTCTGATGATCTTTTGCAATACTCTGCATGTAAGATCCCGCGTCTGAATTAGTTCGTCTAACACTTCGGCTTTAGAATCCAAATTTTTCATCATGCCGAGAAGAATACGTTTAACTCTCAACCCATGTGCCCCTATTACGGATCTACGCTTATAAATTCTCTTGATTAGCTCTTTATCCTGTGTCGAGAGCTCGAAGCCGTGCTTAGTAAGGACATTAATTATGCTCCCAGCAGAATCTACCTTAAGTTTAGAAATATTATTTCCCCTAACGTAAGCATAAATATAGCTTAGTGACTCCAAGATTCTGCACAACTGAACTAGCTTTTCTTCCATTGATAAAATTTCGTGCTCACGGGCTAAATCAGCGAGAACAATCTTTAAGACTTCTATTAGCCTCTTATCGCTCAGCTTTGACAGTTTATTAAGCTTTTTAAAGGACTCCTTCACGCAGTTCCATGACTTCGTCCTCTTCTTCCCCGCTGGAAGGAAAAACAGCGTATACTCTGAATTCACTATAGTGCCTGAAGGTTTTAGTGAGCCAGTGTCACCTAAGGGATTCAGCCCAGAGCTCATGCGGGTTACCATCCTTAATGCTGTGGACGAGTCTGGCCATATAGCATCCACGTGATATACTGCATTGATAATGACCATATCTGGGTCATATACCTTTAATAGTCCTACAGCTTTTCGGAGTTTTTTCAGAGCTTCACTATGAAGTATACAATGTGCTTCGTATATACTCCACCTTCTCGGATCCGGCTGTAAATCAACAGCAAAAACCGTCTCTATACATAAATCTTCAAGTGGAGATAACAAAGCTACATCCGAAATCGTCGATGAAGCTGGTGTGTGACCATTAGTCGCCAATATGGCCATAGCGATAGTTCTTGAAGAATCTCTTCCTTAAAGCCTGAACTATTTAATTTAATGCAGACAAAGTGTATCATCAGTATTCTTTTATTCTTCTATAGGAAATCTCATAGGAATACCTTGTTTCTTAGATAATTCACGTGCAACAGTTTTTCTTTCATCATCATTAGTGAGTGTAGGTAGGAGTAGTAGCATTTTCAATTCTTCGGTATCGGGTTTGAAGTCTAACAATAGGTATTTGCGGCTAATTGATCTTAGATGCTCCTCTACTTCTTCTTTCATTAGAGCCGGTGTTCCCGCTAGAACTACCAATACGTTCTCTCCTATTATCTCACTTAGTTTCTCTTTTAGCTGATCTTTAGTTAAAGGCTCATTGCTTGCAAGTATTTTAACAGAATATATACCATCTTCAATATTGACAATAAGTTCTTCGCTTCCTGATAGCGATAGTTCATAAGCAGGTTCTAGTCCTAATAGATTCAAGAACTCAAATACCGCTTCTTCTGTTTTTCTGTAAAACTCTTCACTTGACAATTTACTTATATCAATAGGTTTAGAGAGAACTCTTCTTCTAATTACTTCTAGGGGCGCCTTGCTTTCATACCATTTTATTATCTCATTAGTTACTATCTGCACTACTTCTCCTCTACGCCCTCCTGTTTCCTCATATATCTTCTGATACCATTCTTCTGGAAAAATAGGTATTATATCAGTTTTATATACTATTGAAGCTACTTTAGATATTTTTTCTACTAACTTTTTAATATCTTCTATTGTAAAATCTTTGATAGCCAGCTCAAACAGCTTGAATCTATTTAAACTATCATACTCTACTAGGATATCATTTAGTCTCTTTTTCTCGCATGCTAGAACTAGAAGAAGGCTTGGTATATCTCTTTCATAAAGCGACATAAGTAGTGAAAGGAATCGCTGTCTTTTAGAAAAGTCCTCTATTCCTAGTACTTCTAGCTCGTCTATTAATAATATGGATATTCCTGCCTGACTCAAAGTTTTTAGCATAAAAGCTAACTGCGCTAGAGCGTCATGTTCAGAGAGATTAGGAAGAATTATCGTATGTAGATACTCTTTCTTCTCGAACAGTTTTTTAAGTCGATCCTCGGCGTCAACATCTCCTTTAGCAGCTTTAATCAAGAGCTTGGATATTTCTTTGCCGAAAATTCTACTCATGCTTTTCAGAGTTCTTTCTTCGAAGTTTTCTGGACTTATAGTAGATTCGATTTTCATTATCTGTGATGCTAGTCCTATCCAAGGAGCCGGGCCTCCCTCTATTATAATACCTTTAATAATGTTTATCCACGAAATGCCCTGTTCTCTCAGCGAAATATATGGACAAAGAGCCACTCTAACTTTATCAAAAGGCGGCACTTTTTCTTCAGCATATTCTTTAATAAGCTGCAAGGCGAAAGTTTTTCCTCCTCTAAAGGGAGCTGTTATTACCACTACTTCAGGTCTTCCAGACTCTTTTACACAGTCTACTTTTTCTGATATAGCCTCGATAATGTCGTCAACTGCTACAGCTATTGTTGAAGGAGAAGGAGGCACAACACCATTTTTACAATGGTTTAGTATTTTTGCTGCATCTATCTTTTCGGCCATTTTCTGCTCGAATGCCACTTTTATCTGAGAAATTTTCTGCAGAATTTTTACAATATCTCTAGACAAACTACATCACCTCTAGCTCTATACACTCGAATACGAGGATCTATTTTTCTTAATTCAAACAAGGCAATTTTAAATCTCAAGGGGTCTATTTTGATGCCCATTTCTTCTTCAACTAGAGTTCTTAGAATATTATCCTCTGCTACACTATAGCCTGCAGCTTTAAGCTTCTCGTATGACTTCAAAACAGCCTCGTGTAGCTTATTTAAATCTATTTTTTCTGCGTAAATCAATCTCTTTTCTAGACGCTCAAGCTTCAAATTAATGTCTCTAAATAGCTCCCTCACAGAATCTTCCACTATTTTATAAGTCAAGTATACTTTATAACCTCTACCAACTCTAATTTCCATTATATATCCTTTTTCCTTGAGACTCTCGTAAGCTTTAGCGTACTCCTCTCCTAAATTGGTTATCTTTGACTTACTTATTCCGCTAAAATAGTGTTTCTTCAGAAGCTCTAACAACTTTCTTTCATAAACTGACAACTCCTCCATAGCCTGTTCACTTGTACTCCTTTTCAACTACTATCAATAATGTACGTGTTTTTAGGACCGCTTTTACTTGTTTACGCTTTAATTCAAAAGGCAAAATAAATTCTTTATAAAAATCTCTCCCCTCAATATCAGTAGCGGTTACATGTATGCGATTTCCGTGGACTTTGACCTTAACATCCTCTTTTCTCACAGGAGGCAACTCTATAATAATTTTAACACACTTCCCGTCATCGTAAATCTCGCTGTAGGGCTCCTCTATTAACCAGTAACCACTTCTTCGTACTCCAAAGTCATCAAACCAGTCATAATCCTCCTCGAACCCTGAACTCACGATAAAACTATTGCGCAGTCTCTTAGAAAAACATTTCCTCTAATGTCTGCACCTAATTAGGCCCACATATTAGCAGTATATTTATTTTGAAAATCTCCCGATATTCGCTTCAAATACTTCGCAGACATCATTATTTAAATACTTAACGAAAAGAATACGATGTCTTACTTTGTTGCAGACTCCTCGGGACTTGAATGCATCTACAGAATCATCAAAAAGAATAAAACTCCTTTAGCTAGATACAATATAATTCATGTCTCTTCTGAGACCGCTTCTTCCTCAAGAATCAGCGGCAAATTCGCCAAAAAGCACCTAGTAGTGCATAAAGTACCAGCACTTAAAATAATGAAAACTATGAACTTACTCAAAGTGAGCTATGAAACAGCCTCGGCCCTATCATTAGCTAAAAGACTAAATGCAATATATCTAACTGCAAGCAAAGAAGCATACATTAAAGCCCGTAAATATGGACTAAAAGCTCTTTTAGTTGAGTATTCACTAAATACTGTTTAGCTCCTTGAGAACAAAATATTAATTTCCTGAGACTAAAATGTATGCTTAGCAATGAGCGAAGACGTAATTAAGGAAGGCGACCACATTCTGCTTTATTACAATAGAAGGAAAAAATTCTTAGTTAAAGTAATTGCTGACAAAAAAATTCATACACATAAGGGCATAGTAAACTGTAGCGACATAATAGGCAAAAAATACGGCGAAATCATTAAAACACATGTAGGCGAAGAATTCATTTTATCGAAACCTATCTTTCCAGATTATTTAGCTAAGTTCAAAAGAGCTACTCAAGTAATACATCCTAAGGACCTGTCTCTTATTGTATTTTTAAGCGGAATAGGACCTGGATCTATCGTAGTCGAAGCAGGAACAGGATCGGGATTCCTTACAGCAACGCTAGCCTACTATGTAAGACCGGAAGGAAAAGTTTACAGCTACGAAGTAAGGAGAGACTTTCTCGAAGTAGCTAAGAGAAACTTAAAGCTATGCGGCCTCTTAGACTACGTCATCTTAAAACATAAGAATATAGCAGAAGGAATAGACGAGAAAAATGTAGATGCAGTAATACTAGATATGCCCAATCCTTGGGACGTAGTAGCCCATGCCAAAAGTGCGCTTAGACACGGTGGCGTCTTCGCTTCATTTTCACCAACTATAAATCAAGTTGAAAAAGTTGTTGAAACTTTACGTGAAGAAAACTTTATGGAAATAACTTCGCTAGAGGTCTTTCTAAGGAAAATAAAGGTCGAGAAAGGAGAGACTAGGCCAGAAACCTTTATGATAGCTCACACAGGCTATCTTGTTTTCGCAAGAAAACCTTAAGCTACATTCTTGCAATAGGCTTTATTCCAATGATATTGAGCGTATTGCGCATTATTATTGCAGTGGATGCTACTAGAACAAGCCTGGCTTTCTTCAATTCTTCATTTTCCGCAGACAGCACAGGATAGTTGTCATAGAACAGATTAAACTGTTTAGCAAGATCATTTGCGTAATCAACTATATAGTCTGGCCTAAGGTCATCTGCAGCTTTAGCTACAATAGCAGGGAATTTTCCAAGATGCTTAATCAACTGTCTTTCTTCTTTTGAAGATAGTAGAGAGAAATCGGCATCTAGAAACAGTGCCTTTTCACCTAGACCACTTTTCGCTATAATATTATGCGCTCTTACGTAAGCGTACTGCAGAAACGGCCCGCTATTCTGAGAGAAATCTAAAACTCTTTTCCAGTCAAAAGATATAGTCTTAGTTGGAGAAACACACAGCATAGCATACTTTAAAGCTCCCACACCCACCGCTTCTGCAATAGCCTCTTTTTCTTCCTCAGGTAAAGCTCTAGACCTCTTCTCTATTTCTGCTCTAGCTCTAGTTACTGCTTCATCCAACAGCTCATCTATAGTAATTATCTCTCCTCTTCTACTAGACATTCTTCTGGCTCCTGCTAGTTTTACGTGCTCATACGCATAGTGTACCAGATTTATTGCCTCCTCTTTATAGCCTAAAACACATAGTGCTACCTTAAGATGAAGTTGCGCAAGTTTCTGTTCAACACCAATGACATTTATAACTCTTCTTGCTTTTTCAAACTTCATGATAGTATAGGCAATGTCTCTGGTAGTATACAGAGTAGAACCATCAGACCTTACAAGAACCATAGATGGTATTTCGTATCTAGGCGATAATCCCAGTAAGCTCTTAAGTTCAAGCAATTCAGCAGCTCTATTGGCGTCGAATACAAGAGCACCCTCTTTTCTGAAAACAAAACCAGAAGACCTCAATCCCTCTATTACTCTATCTACGAGCCCGCTCCACACAACATTACTCTCCCAGTCCCAAGAATCAAAAAATATACCTAGCCTGCTTAAAGTTTCTTTGAATCCCTCCAAACACAATTTTACGGTTTTTCTTACAATATCTACTACATCAGGGTCCTTCTGTTCATAGAGTCTATTTATCATAGATACCTTTTCTTCCGGATCTGAGTCAGAGGATATAGAAGTGAGAAGCTTTCTAAATACTTCAGGGTTTCTTTCTTCAAGTTTTGAAAGAATACCTAAAGTCTCATCCAGCTCCGACAACTTCTGCTTGTATTCATCGAACAGCCCCTCACTTTTAAGTCTCTCAATCTCCTTCTTAAGCGAAATAGTTTCAACAATATTATACGTACACGCATAAATGTACCCTATAAAATGATCAGGCTTTGTAGGTGGACCCGGCATACCTAGCTTACTGTAACCGTAAGCAGCGTAAGCAACCTGAAGCCCTACATCATCAATATAGAAGTGTCTTGACACTCTGTGTCCTCTTAGCTCTAGTATTCTGGCAAGAGAATCTCCTAAACAACAGTTTCTGAGATGCCCTATATGAAGAGGATGTATGGGATTTGCACTCGTATGCTCAACAATAATACTGGTCGGAGACTCAACAGGATTAAAACCATATTTAGCCCCGAGCTCCTTAATAGAGGAAAAAACTACTTTAGCCAATTCAGCAGAACTTAAAGTAAAATTCACATAACCTCCAGCACACTCAATTTTATCGAGAAAAGATAGCCCCTGTCCACTAAACTTACTTTTAATTCTCTTTGCTACAGCGTCAGGTCTCTCACCAACTCTTTTAGCTATACTAAAGCACTTAAAGGAAAAATCACCAAACTTTTTCTCCTCTTCTACAACAACATCAACGTCTAGACCGTACTCTTCACGTATAATTCTCTTTACTTCTTTCTCAATAACACTCACAATAAACTCTACAGGACTGTAAATCATTCCACACATATCATTAAAGTCACCTTTATAAAACCTACCTCTAACACCCGAATAAGATTTAAATGAGAGTTACAATAATCTAAAAGGGCCCGTAGCTCAGCCGGGAAAGAGCGGCGGCCTGCGGAGCCGTAGGCCCCGGGTTCAAGTCCCGGCGGGCCCGCCATTAAGAAAAAGAGAATAATTTTCAAGCAATTTTATTTAGTGATGAATCAGAGAACACCACAACAAGTATTCCTTGATCACTTAGAAAAACTTCTACAAAGTACTTTTAAACTAAAGTTAAGTCTATAATTAAACAATAAACACTGCAATATCATATCAGACTCCACATAATAGCATACTAGGAAATATAACTTCACTTCGCAGCCGCAAAATCACCTTGAACAAAATAGCAGTAACATAGTGGCGAGAATTCGCTGAAGGAAGTGGGGCCGCCGGGATTTGAACCCGGGACCACCAGGGCCCAAGCCTGGCATCCTACCAAGCTAGACTACGGCCCCGATTACTCGGTGCTAGACAGATAAATAAACTTTACTAGTTCTACCAACTTCTCAAGTGCTCCTTACTTAAAATAGACCTGGCTGCAATAATTCCGGAAATAGATGCTTGAACTAATCCTCTTGTTAACCCAGACCCGTCTCCTATGCAGTACAGGTTTTTGATAGTAGTTGTTTCTAATTCGCTGTTAACGTCGACTCTGAGTGAATAGAATTTTACTTCAACACCGTATAAGAGCGTGTGATCTGAATATACTCCTGGAGCCACTTTGTTTAATGCTTTTAGCATTTCCTTTATGTTCACTAAGTACCTGTACGGTAGTACAAAACTAAGATCTCCTGGAGTAGCTGTTTTTAAAGTAGGCTCGACTATTGACCTTTTTATTCTGTCTTTAGTAGATCTGCGTCCTCGGAAAAGATCTCCCAGTCTCTGGACGATTACTCCGCCTCCTATTATGTTGGCTAGTCTTGCGATATATTTTCCGTAAGCTATAGGGTCTTCAAAAGGTTCAGTGAACTTTGTGCTTACAAGTATAGCGAAATTCGTATTATCTGTTTTCTTATCTTCGTAGCTATGTCCATTCACGGTAATTATGTCTTCGTATACTTCTGCTATAACCTCTCCATGAGGATTCACGCAGAAAGTTCTTACTTTGTCATCAAATGTCTTAGAGTAGTATATAAACTTTGGTTCGTAAAGCCTGCTTGTAAGCTCCTCCATTACTTCAGCTGGAACTTCTATTCGAACTCCTAAGTCTACTGGATTTACTTTCATTTTCACTCCGATTTTCGTTAAGTTATTTTTAAGCCATTCTGCTCCTCCTCTGCCGGGAGCTAAAATAACATATTTTGCTTCAACTATATCGCCAGTTTTAAGCTTAATTCCTTTTACACAGTTATTTTTGACTATGACTTCCGATACCTCTGTATTTAATATAATATCTACTTTTCTCTCAAGATCTTTTTTCATGTTCGATAAAACTTTTTTGCAGCCATCAGAACCCATGTGTCTTATTCGAGTATAAACGAGTTTTAAGCCAACTTGTCTAGCCTTCCACTTCAAGTAGTCAAAGAAATCGGGATCAGGTTCGTATATTTTTGAAGAAGCCCCATAATTTAAATAGATTTTATCAACATAGTCCATTAGCTGAGCAAGTTCCTCTTTTGATATGAGCTCAAGAAGCCAGCCGCCGCTTTCAAAAGAGTAGTTTAATTTACCGTCGCTAAACGCTCCAGCCCCGCCCCACCCGCTTATCATATTGCAAGGTTTACACTTTAGGCATTTTCCTTTAATAAGTATATTACATACTCTTTTGTCTATATCTCTCCCTTTATCTATCAATGCTATCTTCAAGTCTGATTTTTTTGAAAGCTCCATAGCCGCAAATATTCCTGAAGGCCCTGCACCAACTATAACTACGTCATAGCGCAGCAACTATTCACCAGAGTACATTTAGGTGCATAAGGAGTTATTAAATCTTTTCAGACAATATACCTTAGTTCTCCTAAGTAAGTACCGTCAGTTAAGTATATTTCTGCTGTATCCAAGTCAACTACTTGGTTTAAAAGAAATACACCAATTAATTCTTGAGGCCCCATATCTCTTCTATTAACCTTAATTCCTCCCATCAATGGATTATATGCGGGAATAATAACCAGATATTTTGTCTTAGGTTCAAAACCGTACATTTCTTTAAAGAGCTTAATAGGATGCTCTATCTCTTTAAGTCCCTTATACCTTAGGTAGCTTTCAGCCAGTTTTTCAATTAAAACTCTGGCTTTTATCCATACAGGTTCTACTACTCTATACCCTGTAGGATCCCTCAATTCTATTGTCGGATGACTGTGAGCAACAATTATTACTTCTGATGAAAACAGTTTAGGCGAAGGCCACGCATGGCCATGTATAAGCGATAACGGATTTCCCTTAGAATCTACAACTATTCTGCCTCTAGGAGAAACTAGCTCTATTTCTTCAGGTAATGCCTCTTCTATACCGCCATCGTGGTTTCCTGGAACAATACTTACTCTAGCTCTATTTTTCAGAAGCGACAACATGTAATGCACCATTTTCGCTTCATAATGTCGAAAACCCACAACCGAGTGTTTAACATCGCCCAGCAAGACTAGTTCATCTATACCATTTTCTATAACATCTTTCGCGAGACTTTCAGTTATTTTTTTATATTGAAAAACTATCTTTATACCTTTATCAGCATATTCATATTCTACTCCAATATGTATATCTGCAACAATTCCTATTCTTCTGCTTTCTCCCTCTACTATCAGCATTTTATCGTTAAAAGAAATATCGTACATTCTCTAGTGATATAGCCTACCGTTATATCTATATTTTGCCTACTAAGACAAGTACGCTGATATATATTTTTAGAATTCTCTAACTAGTGTCCAGTCTAGATTTAATGAAAGCTAAAAGAGCTGTAGCTAGTAGAAGAGTATGGAAGATTGTAGTCGAAGACTCTCCTGAGTATTCACTATGGGTAGTTTATGGCCCTAAACTAAAAACAAGTCATATAGTTTTACCAGGTGTTCACTGTGACTGCTATGACTTTCTATTTAATGTAATCATACGAGGTAGAAAAAGTAAGTGTTACCATATTCTTGCACAAGAAATAGCTGAATCACAAGGAAAATATCAAGTAGTTACTATGGATATAGCTACTTTAGCTAAATTTATTCTACTCCAAAAACTTAAAGGAAATATTAGCGTATGGGCTTTTAGAGCTCAACAGCAACTTCAGCTCTAGTTTCGATTCTCTCTATCTTTCCGTCTCTGATGTATACTATTCTGTCGCTTACGTCGATCATTTTTAAGTCGTGTGTAGCAGTAATGATAGTGACTCCCTTCTCTTTGTTGAGTGTCCTCATCAAGTTAATTATTTCAAGACCTGTGTTTAGGTCTAGGTTTCCTGTGGGCTCGTCTGCGAGAACAATAGCGGGGTCGTTTGCTAGAGCTCTAGCAATAGCAACTCTCTGCTGCTGACCACCAGAAAGCTCGCCCGGCTTGTGGTGAAGCCTATCACCTAGACCTACTGCTGTCAGTAGCTCTATAGCCTTCTTAATTCTCTGTTCTCTGGGTACGCCAGCGAATATCATGGGAAGCATTACATTTTCCAGAGCTGTGAGTACTGGAATTAAGTTGAATGTTTGAAAGACATAGCCTATTTTTCTGCAGCGCAGCCATGCAAGCTCGTATGCGTCAAGCTTAGATATATCGACTTCATCTATGTAGACTTTTCCTCTCGTAGGCCTATCTAGACCTCCAATCATGTTAAATAGTGTTGTTTTCCCTGAGCCACTAGGCCCCATTATTGACAAGTATTCTCCCCTTCTTACTCTGAGATTTATTCCGTCTAGCGCTTTGACAACATACTTACCCATATAGTAGTACTTCGCGAGATCTTCCGTTTCTACAGTATATTCATACCTCATGTACACCACCTTTAGACTTCAAATCTGAATGCTACAGCTGGCTCTAATTTAGCTCCCTTGTAAGCTGGATATAAAGATGCCGCTAGGCTTATACCGACTGCCACTACTAGCGATAGTATAAGTAAGGCTGGTGCAGTAGGCAGAGGCATAGGCAGAGTACGTAACGCAAAGAGCGCTGCTGAAATCGCTGCCATGCTTGCTCCCTGGAAAGCAACGCCATAGACTATTGCCGCTACTAATCCGGCTATATAGCCCACTAGGCCTCCGATAAGCCCTATAAGTGAAGCTTCGATTAAGAACAACTCTAGTACATGTTTGTCTAAAGCTCCAAGTGTTTTCCAAGTACCTATCTCCTTATACCTTTCAGTGACTGCGATGAGCATAGAGTTTGTTATACCGACTGCACATACGAGAAGAGAAATGAATAGAAGCCAGTACTGGTAAAGCTCTATTCCGCCCATACCGCTTACTTGCTGGTTTATAGCAGCCATCATCATTAGAGAATTCATGAACGCTATACCGAGCACAACGGACGCTGCCGTTATGGCAGCTCTGGTAAACCTCTTTTTAATGTTTTCTAAGCTGAATCTGAAAGCCTCAGAGAACGGAAATTTTATCTCACCTATTTCCCATGTTCCGGTGCTACTCACAGGAAGACTTAACCTCCTATCCTTATATAACTTTTACGTCCAGTTAATGTACCAGCAACTAAACGCTAAGCAAGCCTTTTACTAAGCATCACTAGCCATTAACTAGAATCAAATCAGCTTGACCTCAAAACACTCATAGAAAAACTATTATCTAGCGTTTAACTTAAAACAGTTGTATGGGGAGAAGGCGCAAGCGGCGTAAGATTATTAGACGCCCTAAAAAGAAAATACCAAAAATATTCACATGTCCGAATTGCGGAGAAAAATCGGTAAGCGTCCATATAGATAAAGAAAACGGGCAAGTAAGCGTAAGGTGCGGTATATGCGGTCTAGAAGCGTCCTTTGAGTACACACCAGTACTTCAGCCCGTAGACTATTACGGAAAATTCGTAGACAAATTCCATACAGGCGAAATATCTGTATCGAGTGAAGTGGGCGAGATCCATGAAAGTACAGGAGTACTTGAGACAGGAAATAGAGAGTAAAAAAGCAATACACATGACTCTAATAGACCCAGACAAATCAACTCCCAGCGAGAGTGCAAAAATAGCTTCAGCTGCAGAAAAAGCCGGAAGCTCAGCGATAATGATAGGCGGCAGTCTAGGCGTAACCGAGAAGCTAGTATCAGAGATCATAGATGCTATTAAAGAAAAATCAAGTCTGCCAGCAATACTATTCCCAGGAAGCTTGAGTGGACTGAGTCCTAAAGCTGACGCAGTATGGTTCCTATCAGTCTTCAATTCAACTAATCCTTACTACATTGTCGGCGCTCAAGCGGCTGGCGCGGTAATAATAAGAAAGTATAATTTAGAGGCAATATCTCTAGCATACATCATAGTAGGTGAAGGAGGAGCCGCGGGCTATGTGAGCTACGCCCGCCCTATACCTTACAGTAAGCCAGAAATAGCAGCAGCTTATGCTCTCGCAGCACAATACATGGGCTTCAAATACGTTTACTTAGAAGCAGGCTCCGGTATGCCGCCTGCACCTCCTTACTTCATCAAAGTAGTCAGAAAAACAATAGACATTCCGCTTATAGTAGGTGGAGGGATAAAGAACAAAGAACTTGCATTTAAAGCAGCGAGCTCAGGAGCTGATATAGTCGTTACAGGCACTATCGTAGAGGAAGTAGAGGTCAATAAACTGAAGAAAGTACTCTCGAGTATAGTAGAAGGAGTTCGTGAAGGAGGTAAGGCTAGAGAACATTAGCTATAGCTGATACAAGGTCTTTATCTTCTATTACTCCGACTAACTTTCCTCCAGCATTCAAGACAGGTAGCTGGTCAATATTATAGCGGGCCATCCTTCTAGCACACTCTTTCAGGCTTGTGTATTCATTAACAGTTATCACGCGTTTGACCATAACGTCCTCTACTTTAACATCAGAGGGGATAGTCAGCTCCTTTTTAAAAATGTAAACTATTGTTATGGCATCCCAACCCCATTCGGTTCCCTCCGAAGGAGCGCTACTAGACTTCTTTTCCATAGACTTTATTTCAGCACTTCTCACAATATCTTCTTCCGTTATTATTCCTGACAGCTTCGCTTCATCATTTAGAGCCACTAAATACTTGTACCCTGATAACCGCATTATTTCATATGCTACATTAAGAGGCGTCTTGTCCCATACTAGAGGAATACGCTTACTGTAAAAGTTCTTTACAGGTTCGTTAAAATTTAAGCGATGAATGACTTTAGTTACTATATCTGCAACAGACACTATACCTACTATTTCTCCAGCTTCATCAACTACAGGTAGACGCCTGATACCGTGTCTGACAAACAGTTCAACAGCCTTCTTTACATCATCCTCTGCTTTCACCGATATGGGATCCCGTGTCATCAATAGAGCTAGTTGCTCTTCATCGGGGTTTTTCAGTAAGTCACTTTTTGTGACTATTCCAACGAGCTTCCTAGTACCCTTCTTTACTACTGGCAACCCGCTCTTGCCGCTTTTAGCCATAATTTCTATTACTTCACTGCGAGACCCTGGTACCTCCACATATATTACATCCTTGGTCATTATGTCAGCTACCTTCATACTCGTCCCAAAAGTCTATGGAGGAAATAACAAATGAGCAAGAACTACGGTGAAGATTAAGACTACTGTAAAGCCTATTACTGCCGAAGGAGGCACTTTAAAGCCTTTTGTTTCTTCCTCAAAGAATCTAAGCAAACCGGCTCCTGAAAGTAAAGGAGGAGACTCAACATCGCGTCGTTTTCTGCGCGCCATATTCTCAATAATTCACGCATAATATACCTTAATTAATTTTACTACTTTACTCTAATAGAGCACGAAAGATTAAAGCCTAGAAGAATCTGTTCTTTAAATACACTTAGATAAATTAACGCGAAGATTCTTCTTCAGAAAGCAGAGCCACTCTTAACTTAGACTTCATTTCGGGCGGAGGAATTATAGCGCTGTTTCCAGTAGGGTCCTCAATTATCAATGTAATCTTGTATTCGCCTCTCTTAACTTTATTTACTAGGTCAAGAACTTCTCTAGCCCTCTTTTTTACTTCCTCGTCTTCCTCCCATAATAAAAAGTCCTCAACTATATAGGTTATTCTCTCCAGCACGCCTTCTATGTTTGACACAAACGCTTCAGCAAGAGGCCCCGGTGTTATTTCCACGCCTAGCTCAGGTATTCGTATAACACCATACCTAGACCTAACTACTCTGACGCTCATGTCTTCTGGCGAAGAAACTTCATACTCGTAGCGCCTAGGCTCTTTAACTTCTAAACAGTAAACATCGTTATGGAAATATCCGCATTTTTCGCATCTCTCTGAAATAATAGCTACTTTGCCGAAGTAGGGTATCTCGTGCTCAGCAACTCTTATCGTAAGACTTTCATAGCCGCAAATAGGACATTTTTCTTTTCTCTCAGTACACACAACCCTTTTAATACACAAGCTTATTTAATATTGTCTTCAGCCGCGTTAGCAGTAAGGCATAAATACACTAAATGTGTATTGTGCGTGTGAACAACAACGCAAAGAAGATTTTAGGAATAGCGGTCTTAATAGCATACATAGTCTTAGCCTTTGTCGCATACAGAGTCTACCAGCATGTAACACGCGAAACATATGTGCCTTTTCAAGAACTCCAGACATACTTTACAGCTATTCTCCTAATATCAGTGACACTCTCAGCTCTCTACGCAGCAGCATTCATTAGGAAAAAGAGCTAACTAGGAACTATCTCGAGCTTGTCTATTATCTTTAACTCGAAGACCTCAATTTCGGCTTTTATAGGAGTGAATATTCCGTTGTCGTCCTTGTAGTATATCACTATTCTGGCAGCCTTATCAGAGTACCCTGCTTCATTGGATTTCTCGACAAGCATTCTAGCTAACTTCACCCAATTCTCCTTCGATTTCTCCTTCTTTGTCTCATCGGACTCTTTGCTATAGAAAGTAGCATAAAACCACCTCTTAGCTCTGAAAATTGCCCCCCTGCACGTTGGAGCTATCTTGCTTCTCCAAACCTTCGCCTCTGTTTCCTCTGACATATATATCTCACCTCTACACTATTACCCTAAAACGATATAAATACCTTATTTTAAAGAAAATCAATGACTCCAGAAGAAGCTATATATAAGACACTCGTAAATTACATTAAAGTTCACGGCAAAAGAATAATATCAATATCATCTGTATTTAATCAAAAAGAAATATCAATAGAAATAAGATCTCTTTTCAGATACTACGAACCAACTCCAGAATATCCAAAACTCGAAAACGCCATCAACAACTGCAACCCAGATACCCTCCTCAAGAAATATAGCATAAAGTTAGCAGAAAGAAATAATCAAAAAGTACTGATAGTTGATATTAATTTACTCAAAAATATTGTTAAAAACAATTAAAATCAGGTAAACAGGTTTCAGCCCAAAATCATTTACTTCATCATTGTTCTGTCAGCTTACAGCAGTACTTTATTAGAATTATCTCTTTTCGGGAATAGAGCCCCGGCCGGGATTTGAACCCGGGTCCAACGGCTTACGAGGCCGCCGCTCTACCGTGCTGAGCTACCGGGGCATATTATTTTATCCGAACAAATCTAAAAATGTTTCTTTAAGCCAAGATACCCGCATCAAATGCCTATTTTTATCAGAAATAGTGCGGGGGGTGGGATTCGAACCCACGCAGGCCTACGCCACGGGATATCCTACAGCCCATGGGCGGACTTAAGTCCCGCCCCTTTGTCCTGGCTCGGGCACCCCCGCAAGAGAAAATGAATACGAGGGAGTATATAAACTTTAGACTCAGCATGCGCCGGGGGTGGGACTTGAACCCACGCGGCCTCATGGCCACCAGGTCTCGAGCCTGGCCCCTTAGACCTAGCTCGGGCACCCCGGCGTTTCTTTTTTACTTTAAATGAGATATATTTCTTCCCCTCATCACAGCCATGACCGCGGACAGCTGATGCTAAAAGCTATTCTACAAATACCTGCGTAACACTCACTTATTTTAAGTGATAGCTTAAGAAACCAATTTTTCCTATGCATCAACTGGAGAACATGGGCACTCCTCAGTCTCTTGAAGAAATTTTTGAAAAATTCACTAAGCCGAGAATCTTCAAGGCCAGAGAACTACTTCTCCCAGATTACGTGCCAGAAGACCTTCCACATAGAGAAAAACAGATACTCAAACTAGGATCCATCTTAGCGCCAGCTATCGCTGGATCGAAACCCTCCAACGTCTTCATTTACGGGCTACCTGGAACAGGAAAAACGGCTGTCACAAAGTATGTTTTAAGAAAAATGCTCGAAAAAACAGGCGAGAAAATAAGAGTAGCATACGTTAACTGCAGACAAAACAACACAAACTACAGCGTCCTCTTCGAAATATGCACCCAGCTCGGAGAAAAAGTCCCCTTCACAGGACTCTCACTAGCAGAACTATTTAAAAGGCTACGCAGAAGAGTAGACTCTGATAAACGTCTCGTAATAGCAGTACTAGACGAAGTCGACCACCTAGTCAAGAAAAACGGCGACGACCTGCTATACTACCTCACAAGAATAAACTCTGATCTATCTCGGTCAAAAGTATCCCTAGTGGGAATAACAAACGACTTAAAGTTCATGGAATACCTCGATGCTAGAGTAAAAAGCAGCCTGTGCGAAGAAGAAATAGTCTTCCCGCCATACACCTACGAAGAACTAGAAGATATCTTAAAAAAGCGCGCTGAACAAGCACTCAACGAAGGAGCATACACAGAAGAAGCAATCAAACTCTGCGCAGCAATAGCAGCTAGACAAAAAGGAGACTGCCGCCTAGCCCTAGACATACTCCTCAAAGCAGCAGACCTAGCAGAACTCGAAGGAGCTCCAAGAATAGAAGAAGACCACGTTAGAAGAGCATACAGGGAACTAGAAAAAGACGTAGTAGTAGACCTAGTCAGAACAATGCCTCTTCACGCAAAACTAGTATTACTCTCAATACTGTATCTATCAAAAGAAAAACCAAAACTAATAATCACAGGCGATGTTTACAGAAGATACAAAGACCTATGCCGCAAAATAGGACTAGACGCACTAACACAACGCAGAGTAAGCGACATTCTCTCAGACCTAGATACCGTAGGACTAATCTCTACTAAAATAGTAAGCTTAGGCAGATATGGGCGTACCAAACAAATAAAAGTAGCCGCATCTGAAAAAGCAATTATAGAAGGAATGAAAAAAGACCCCCTAGTATCCTCACTCATATTCCAATAGCTACTCGTTTACTCCACCGGCCCTTAAACCATAGTTACACTTAATCTAACCGAATCAATTCAAAAGATCAACAGTATTTTAATCAAACTCATTTAATACTAATCTAAGTAAAATATCTACATAAAATAAACTTGTATAGACTAATTGCAAAAATACTGAATGAAAAATATCATAAATTTAAACTAGAGATATTAAATAATACTTATTTACTCAAACTAATAACAGTATATAAAAATACTTAATCACGTATACTTAGCTAAAAAAGTTGCCCAAAAAAATAACAGCATAAGGTGCTAAGAACTCAAGACAGAAAAATATATCTTTAACCCCCCACAAAATCCCATTGGGCCGGTAGCTCAGCTGGAAGAGCGCCCGCTTGGCGTGCGGGAGGCCCCGGGTTCGAATCCCGGCCGGTCCACCATTTTGCTACTTCTTCTATCATATGATCGTCAATTACCTGAAGGGTCTCGAGAAATTCATAAAAAATGTAAAAATGTTTAATATTGAGAAAAGACTATATGGCAAATTCTATGATTTCTCTTTCGTCTACTGCTTTTCTACCGCATTTAGGGCAGCGGGCAGTAAGCCTTATACTAACCATAAGTGTTTTTCCTAGAAATTCGTCAATACCTGCCGAGACTTCAAAGTCTCTTTTATCGATGTCTACTTCTTCTCCACACGACTTACATTTTACTTTTACCAAAGCTCACACCTCTCGAGGGCTACTCCATTAATTATACACTAGAGACACATTTATTTACTCTTTTATTTATTAGTAACTCTTCATTTATTCTGACAAATACTCTACCCCTTTTCCTGTACATATTTATTAATCCTACTCTTAGCAAAATTGCTAAGTGATTGTAGAGCGTTCCAGCACTCATATTTAGTTCTCTTGCCAGTTTGCTGAACGGTACTTCTAGTCTCTCTATTAAGTAACTTACTATGAGTCTTCTACGAGGATTACGAAGTGCTTCAGTTACTGAAAGTATTTTCTCAGGCATTTAGTGCACCTCTGTTGTTTGTGGATAATGTAGTTCAAGGTATATAAGTCTGTTGCGATTCTGTGTAAAACTGTTGTCTCTTTACGGCTAATTAGTAAAAACAGAGCTCCCAGAGTATTTTTCCTGTACCTGTGAAGATAATGAGAGAAAGTGTCAGTGGCTGCCCGCTTAGATCACAGATCACTTAACGCTCGTGCCTCATCACTCGACCTTCATAAATGCTACTTAATTATATAAAGTTTTCTTTAAGTCACTGTCTATTTATTTCTATAAACAATATTATCTTCTTTAGACTACTACGATTTACTATTTCAATTAAATGATTATAAAAGAAACTAGTTAAGCCTCTTCTTTAAGTTTAGCGTGTTACTCGTAGAGGTAGATGTGGGGAGTTAAACCCAGTTTAGTTAAATCGAACGTGTAGTGGATTTCTTGGTATTGTTTTCTAAACTCTATTACTTCTTTCTTTACTTCTACTGGATTCTTTTTATCTATCAATATTTTCTTGAAGAACTCTGCTATAACATCCATTTCACTTTCCTTCATTCCTACTCTAGTCATTTCTTGTACTCCTATTCTTATTCCTGAAGGATTCTTTATTTTGTCTGGTGTATCGTAGGGGAGCATGTTTTTGTTGAGAATAATGTTTGCTTTTTCTAGTGTTTCTGCGACTGGTGCTCCTCCTCCGAATTCTGTTACGTCGACTGCTACTTGATGCGTTTGCGTGAAACCGACTTTTTCTCCCAATACCTTGAATCCGTATTCGTATAGTTTTTCAGCGAGGCGCTTAGCGTTTCGTACTACTTGTTTAGCGTATTCTTCTCCGAAGTACTTCATTTCTAAAGCCGCTATACCCGTTGCAGCTAGTCTATGTAAATGGTGATTTGATACGAATACTGGGAAGACTACTTTCTTTATTTTCTTGTAGAGCTTCTCGTTGTTAGTCATTATGACTCCTCCCTGGGGTCCTGGGAATGTCTTATGTGTAGATGATGTTAGGATATCTGCTCCTCTTTCAAGGGGATTGGGGAAGACTTTGCCTGCAATTAGTCCTAGGACGTGAGCTACGTCGTGTACTAGGACAGCTCCTACTTCTTCACATGCCTCCTTTATTTCTTTGTCTGGGTGGGGGAATAGGTAAAGCGATGCTCCTAAGACAACGAACTTCGGCTTCACTTCTTTAATCATTTTCACTGCTCCGTCGACATCTATGTTCATTGTTTCTACGTCGAACGGCAGTTCGTGCGGCGTTATTTTAAGCGCCCCCATTATGCCATACTGGGAGTGGCTTACATGGCCGCCTCCGCTGAGTTTAACTATGCAGGATTCTCCTCCTTCTGGCGCTAGCGCGTAGAAGACTGCTCCGTTGGCTGTAGTTCCGCTTATAGGCCTCAGGTCTACGTACTTTGCGTTAAATAGCTCTCCCATAATGCTCGCCGCATATGTTTCTACTTCGTCTACGTAGCGCGTGCCTTGGTAGAATCGCTTAAAGGGCATTCCTTCCGCGTATCGGTGCATAAAGTCAGATAAGTACACTAAGTCTACGAGAGGAGAGGTAACGTTCTCCGACGCAATTAAATTAATACAGTTTTTCCTCCAAGTATTGTGTTTCTTCGTGAGCTCCACTAGCTTAGAAACCTCTTCCAAGCTCACATCTAACTTTACGCGACGAAGCTTTAAATACTCTTACGAATAGGCATGTTGTGCCCGCATTAAAGGCTGCCGCCGTAGATATAGATAAGACTATTACCATGCACGGAGTTATTCCAGCACCCGTAGTCGCAGCGTTGCGAAAACTAGAAGAAAACGGCATAAAAGTCATCTTAGCTTCAGGCAACGCGCTTCCAGTTATTTCAGGGCTCAGAAAATACCTGGGAGTCAGCGGAGCAGTGATCGCCGAAAACGGGGGCCAGGTATATTACAAGAGAAAAATAGTGAAAATAGGAAGCAGAGAAAAGGTGCTTAAAGCTCGAGAACTCATATTAAAGCATCTAAAAGAATACGTTGAGGAGAGCTGGCAGAATCCCTACAGGTACTCTGACTTGGCTTTTAAAGCAAAAATTGACATAGAAACTGCTGCTAAAAAAGTTAGAGAGCTCGTTTGTTCTGCTATGGAGGATATGAGAGTTTACAGCAGCGGCGTCGCTATACACGTAGGCGAGAAAATTGTTAACAAGGGAACAGGGCTCAAAGAAGCCCTTAAGCTCATGGGGCTTGATCCCACTGAAGTAGTGGCAATAGGCGACAGCGAAGTAGACTTAGAGATGTTTAAGGTAGCTGGACTCTCCATTGCTGTAGCTAATGCTGTAAGCGAGCTAAAGAAGCTGACTGACATAGTGACTTCGTGCAGCGAAGCCGAGGGGTTTCTTGAGGCAGTAGACTATATTCTGAGAAAAAGATACATGCATACTTTAGTCTAGTACATGCCTCTAAGTATTATCTTGGTGTCACCAGAGTATTATGCGAGTTTTCCGGAAATAACCCTAACAAAATTCATGAACTTGTCTTTCATGTGAAGACAGTAAGCTTAGCCGACGTAGCTAGATCACTAGCAGTTACTGCCGCTGTTCTATGCTTTATGCTGATATTCAAAGATAGCTTAAGCTTCGCAGACCTGCTCTTAGCCGTGCCGCTGGCTCTCATTGCTTTGAAAAAGCCTTCAGCGTCACTAGCACTCGGCCTACTCTTAGTATTTCCTGAAATTTCTTCAAGCATGCAGTACTTTCTAGCTATATACGCAATAATGCTTCTCTTCCTCCTCCCTCAAAGCATGTACTGGCGCTCTATGACTATACTTCTAATAGCGCTGTTTCTTACTCTTCGGAGCAATGTGCCTATGCTTGGCTTAGCTCTCGTTCTCTCTTCGTTTATTATACTCGACCCGCTCCAAGTAGCTAGGCTCTCGATATTCTACTCCACGATATCTACTTTAATAGCACTAGTAGAGCCTTCCACTAACACAGTTAAGCCTCTGGGCATGCTCCTCGTTCCCTGCGAGACAAATATAGCTGCTTCTCTCACTCAAAATCCCTTAAAAGACGCCATTCACATAGTCACAAGCTACGTGCAGGCACTAACATCACACGACATGGTACTGCTGTACCAAGTACTCACACTACCTCTCGCAGTCACAGCCGCGTCACTATCATATGCGGGTAGAAGCAAGAAGGACCTCGCAACGTCTTCACTAATACCGCTCACAGCTATTAGTGCGAGCTACACAGTATCGTGCTTAAAACTCCTAGGGAAAACCCCTATTCTTGAAACCTACCTCCTTTTCGCGGCACTCTACTTCTCTCTAGTAGTAATAATGGAGTCAACGGCAAAACTCTGGAAAAACAGTGTTCCCGCGCAAAAAGTACTACCCAAAACGAGTATTCACATAGTTTTAGCAGACAACTCCGCTTCTCTACACGCTATCGCCAGTAAGCTTCATTTAGAGAAGACAGCGGTCGTCGACTTGAGTGAAAAAAGAAAACTTCCACGCATAGGTAGAAGAAAACACTTAAGCAAGCTAGTCCTAGCCCCACCATCAGAAAACATAGACTCCGTTCTCAAAGTAATCAACGCTTTGGGAGCTAATGCTGAGGAAATATACCTAGTGCTCAAAGATGAGAAGACTGCTGCCGAAATTTCACAAAGGCTTAAAATAAAAACAGTAGTAGACCTACGCGACCATAAGTACTGGAAGCAGATAATAGGCTTAAGCAACCTCAAAACAGAGCTCGTTAAATCTATTATAATTCCCGCTAAACTCAAATCAGACTCAGTCAAACCGAAGAATATTCTCCTAGTAGGTCCTCCGGGCTCCGGAAAAACTCTTCTAGTTGACGCTATACACGAAAAGCTAGGACCTTTAGGCATCAAATACTACTCGCTAAACCTACCGGACAAAAACAGGACTTTAAAAACCCTAGCCTCGCTGGGCGCAAAAGTGGTGCTAATAGACGACCTAGACCTAGCCTTCTATAACAAAGAAAAAAGTGCCGAACTATCAAGCCTCCTCAAAGACTTAGCTAAAAAATACTCTATAGTAGCTACAGCTTACGACCTTCAAGCAATACCTCCCGCAGCCTTAAGTGTATTCGACCACATAGTCAAAATACCTCCTCCTACACTCGAAGACATAGAGCTATTTCTCTCTAAACACAGCTTCTTCAAGACCCTAAACATAGACCCGAAAGCAGCCGCCAAGAAGTTCCAAGGACTTTACTTCGGGAAAATAATCAAGGTACTCGAAGAAGCCAAGAGAACATCTATATACAGGAAAATCCACGGAGGCCCTCCTCTAACACTAGAAGAACTAGAGAAAATAGCCTCAAAGTATTCTCATCAAAGAATACTGCCTACGCAGGCTCTACAACTAGATAATATAGAGCCTAGGATAATTACAGATTTAAGGAAAAAGTAATTAGGTAGTATAACTATACAATAGTTGATGAAACCCTTTTTAGCAGACGGTAGCTTGATCGAAAACTACGATATTTTAGTAAAGTACTGGGAAAAAGAGAAAGACAAGTACGGCGAGAACAAAGCAATACCTTCAGGCAGAGACTTAACCTACGTAGAGAAAGTAATCGAAGAACAGAGAACAAGTCTCCTGGAGCTAATAAACACGCTTAAGCAGCGGTTCGTGCCGCTGATTGACGGTAAAATAGCCAAAGAAGTTCTCGAAGAAAAGGGCTTTAAAGTAGACGAAAACTACGCGCGCCTCAAAATAGCGGAGTTTTTAGCCAAATACTGCATCGAAGTCTGCAAGTCACTGGGCATAATAAAGCTTAAAGAGCCTTGGAGAACTAACGCCTAGATATTTTAGCTACAACCTTCTCGTAGCACGACTCACAGTACTGAGGAGGCTTGTAGTCCGTATCGAGGATACTATTGCTAAACATCATGACACAGTAGTTCCGGCAGTGCGTCAGGCCATAAGTATGCCCAAGCTCGTGTAGAACCTCCTTGTACACTCTCTCTAAAAACAAGTCCTCGTCGAATTCCTCTCCATAGAACTCAGGGTTAAGGCGCGCTAAGTAGACTACAGCTGCGGGCCCGTTTAATAGAGCCTCGCCGAAAACAAAGTTCAGTGCATCAGAGTAAGCGTCTACGTCTGCTAGCCCTACGACTCTATCTACGCCTCTCAGGCTAAAAGCGAGTCTTATGAGAACGTCTAAGACCATTGGAGAAAAGTACTGTCCCCTACGCCTGTCAAAGCAGTTCTTTATTCTCTTGAGGTCTAGGTGCTGGAAAGAAACTTTGACCGGCAAGTAGTCTTCCAGTTTTTCTCTCAAGTAGTAGAGGATTTCCTCGTCTGCTTGACCTATCTCGACTAAAACTATGTGGTGCATACTCACGCTCTCCTAGCTTTAACAGCCACTATTTTAATTATATCGCCGTCCTGCAGCACGTAGTCTTCTCCCACTTTCTGCTTATCTCTAACTCTCACTGCATAAAGAAAGCTTTCGCCCAAGTCCGTGTGAATGAGATAAGCGAACTGCCTCGCAGTAGTACCTTTCGGCACTAGAAACGCGTCGGGAAGAACTCTCCCCTCGTGGTCCGTAAGCTTAGATGCGTCTTCCACAGGGTACACTACAATCATGTCGAGCAAGTCGAAGAACGCCCTGTTGATTACTTCCTGGACTCCAGTGCTCCCCCACTTCTTCAAGACCCTATCTTCAATATACTCCAGTGCCTTAAGCTGACTCGAAGTCATCTTAGACTCATCTAGTATCTTAAAGCTGCTGTCGCCAGGTAAGTACTCTATGAGCCCCTGCTTAGCAGCCTTCCTCAAAGCCAGCTCTGCTGCAGCAGAAGTAGGAACCACGACCCTATCTTTGAGCTCCTGCTGCATCCTCTTAATATTGTCTTCTGCCTCAAGCAAATCAGCTTTATTAGCGGCTATAATCGTAGGCTTAGCTATCTTCCTAAGAGCCTTCACAAAATCCATTAACTCTTCGTCACGCCACGAAGACAGCTTCGCAGACTCCAGCTTAGCTTCCCGCATAGCCTCAACAACATGACTCCTCGTAACCGATAAACCAGAAAGCCTCCGAGCCAGCGCCTGAACGGGATCCTCCGAAGTATAGTCAACAGTCCTAGCAAACTTCTCCCAATCCTTCTTCAGTATACCGAAAAGCCACAAATCAACCTCCCTCTCTATAAACAGCACGTCTTCGATAGGATCATGAGTCCCGGGCGGAACAGGTTGCCCCTCTTCATCAGTACTGCCCGCCGCATCAACAACATGTATCAGCGCATCAGCCTGCCTCAAATCGTCCAAAAACCTGTTGCCAAGTCCCCTCCCCTTATGAGCATCTCTAATAAGCCCGGCAACATCCATCAACTTCACGGGAATAAACCTGTAGCCCTTAATACACAGAGAATTACGCGGATTATCCTTAACACCGAGCTCTCCGCAAACACACTTCACTCGAACATAGCCCACACCAACATTAGGCTTAATCGTCTTAAACGGCCTATTACCTATCTCAACAGGAATAAGCGTCGCAGCACTGAAAAACGTAGACTTACCCACATTAGTCTTACCAATAACACCGACAAGCCTAGACCGCACACCAAAAACACAGCAAATAAACTTAAATCTCTTCCCGAAACACCAAGATTTTTATACAAGACAAAAACTAGAGAAATGTGGCAAAAACCTGCTCAATAGAAGGATGCGATAAACCAGCAGTAAAAACAATATCACGCATAGACTACGAGGCAGCAAACCTACCCTACAGCCTCAAACCAGAAGCTAAAACAAAAGTCCACCTATGCAAAGACCACTACAAAGAATACAAAAAGAAAACCAAAAAAGAAAAACAGCTCAAAAAATGGCGCCTATACATGAGATAAGCACACAGACCCGCCAGACAAGCCATAATACTTCTCTCACGAGACCACCCCTCTCTAAAACCACATCCCACAAACCTTCCACAAACACACAACACCTACCACTAAAATAAACAGCTAGCCAAATACCAAAACACAAAGCAGCAACACAACTGTTCCAAGCCACTAGAGAAAATCCCTCAATTCATCAAGCAAATCTTTCGCATAACCCTTGATATCATCATCAATATTCTCAGAAAGAATCTCATATAGCTTCCTTCCGGTAAACTTAATTTCTTCTTTATTCAAAGCTCCTTTCCTAGCCAACTCAACTAAATACCGAGCAGCCTCAACCCTCACCTCAGGATGTTCGTCGCAAACCAGCCTCAACAAAACATCCTTAGCTTTTTCGCCGAAGTAAAGCCAGTAAGCACGAAGCCTATAAGACGCAAACAAAGATATCTGTCTTCAATAAGCTTAAATAAATATCTACAAAAACTCTCGTCAAGTTCTTCACAAAGCCTATAAAGCCTCTAGGCTGCTTCCTGTCTAAAATAAGGTTCGTCGGAGTCAAGAAACTCAACTAAGCCTCTGATATTTTCCTCAGAGTAAAATTTACTAATTAGTGCTAGAACTCTCTCGACTTTTTCACAGCCATATTTAATAACAGCAGTATATGCTAAAGCATGTACTCTCACATAGCGATAATCGTCTTCTAGAGCAACTTTGTCTAGAATCTCTAGAACCCTTTTCCTATACTCAGGACTCCTTAAGTTAATACAATATAAACCATTTACAGTAGCCTCGCGAACCTCGCTCCAGGTATTTTTCAGAGCCTCCACAAACCGTGTAAAAATTTTATCTGTATACCTCTTTAAATCCCCATCACCACATGTTTCAATAAAACAGACTAGTCCTCCAACAACGCTAAGAGGACAATCTCTGTAAAAGCTCCATAAAACATCAGGACCCCGAGGATCACCATTCTCGCACAGAAAATGAGCTACTAACAATTTCTCACGACCTTCTACAGTTTTAAGCAACTCAGCTAACTCATCTAGCGATAAACCACTATATTTTCTGAAAACATGCCTATCTGTAATCTCGTAATCTTTACCAATGTCTTCAGCTCCTCCGCCCATACACTAGCCCCCACTATCTAAATATGGTTTTTAAGACCCAACTTCACATTCACCGAAAAGATACACTACTTTTTCTTTTCACATACACAAATAGTCGCCTGACCTGCCCCTCCGGAATATTAATGTGCGAAACTAAACATCTCTACAGTGCCTCTTATATATTACATACTCATCTAGCCAAACTCAGTAAGCTTCTCTTCTCCGACCACCGAACATATACTTAAAGCCTTAACACCTCCAGAAAATAGAAACACTCAAAAGCACCAATAATGTACAAAGCAATATCATGAACTCAAACACTTAACAAAATCTCCAGCCCTTACTAAAGAAAACCATAAGCTCCTAAAACATTCTCCCTAACACACAAGCCACTCTTCTCTCCTTAAGACAAAACACCCCCTCATTAAGCCTATCAAGCCCTTGTACAAAATAAACTAACATTAGTTCTGCTCCCTTATCATCTATTTCATTAATAGAACATGACCCCAGAGCACAAAAGAGCTTCATCCCCACTTTCATAACTCCAAGAAACAGCATCTAAGCCGAATACTCTCACAAACTCCTTTAGACAAAACTCCTAGACAGACAGTAACCAAGACGCCCCTACAATAAGACTCAAGCACACCAAAATAAAGTAACTAAAGCCAACAAGAAATAATGTTCCAAATTCCTCTCAGGAAAATAGTAGCGGGGGGAGGATTTGAACCTCCGACCTCGGGGTTATGAGCCCCGCGGGATCGGCCCCCACCCGCCCTTTCACATCCAACAGGGCGGGTGAAAGACTACCTGGCTGCCCCACCCCGCTATGGTATCTGTCGCTTTGGCTGTATTTATTTTTTTCTGTGATTGTTAAAGAGTGTTTAAGAGTATTTTGTGCAGGGGGTCTATTTGGGCTGTGAAGAATGGATATTTTACGAAAGTGGGCTTACTTGTTGAGAATAGGGAAGTATTTCCCTATGGAGTGAAGAGTCCTCTTTATGCTTATGTTTATCTCCAGTCGTAGGCCTGTTCTATTAGTCCTGTGTTGAAGAAGAGTCTCCACATTATTTTCTTGAAAGTATTCGGTGCTCTGCGAGGACGGGGGAACACCTCTATTACCGTGCCTGTTGGTACAGCTACTCCTCTTACTTTGTAGCCGACGTGTCTCCATTTCCTTATAGTGATTGTTGCTTTGAAAGGGCTTAGTACAGTGAATTTTATTTCTGTTTTGAAGGGGCTTTGTGTTACTCGGTATTTGGCCTGTATTTCGTCTAGTGTTTTCTTTAGCTCTTGTGTGATTTCGCTGGTTAAGTCTTTTTCGTAGATTGTGGTCTGCCATGTTTTTTGAGATAGTTGGAGGTATAGTCCGTAGCTCAGTGCTGCGGTAAATGTTATTGCCCAAACTAATCCTCCGGCGATTTCTGTTATTTTTGATGGATTTTTTAGCAGTACTGCGAGACTAGCTATTAGCGCTGCTATACATATTGCCAGGGCTATAGCCATCAGTCTGTCTGACCCACCACCACATTTACTTCAGCTAAATTGTTTATATGTTGTATAGTGTGTTAGTTTGCCTAACTGAGAATATGAAGGAGAAAATTGTATAAAATTTAGAAACAGAAAAACTGCTACTAGTTTACTGCTTCTTGCTGATTA
>QMRV01000002.1 GCA_003649445.1 Thermoprotei archaeon
AGTAGGTGATGATCTGTTCAGCGGCCTGATCGAGTGATGATTATCACCCTCGCTGATGAACTTCGTGCAGTTTTCTGAGTTAAATAAAGCCCTTTAAGACAATTATCTAGAGTAGGCTTTTCTAATGACTGTCAGTATTAAGCAATATTTTGGTAAGAAAGAGCTGAATATGGTGAGATTTATAGGTGGGTTACCCACATTTATATATGTGAGAATATGGAATTATTGTTAAAAATTGACTCTAGAGGTAGAATACTTATACCCGCTGACATTAGAAGGAAACTGAATTTAAGAAATGTTGTTAAAGTACGTGTTGAAGAGAAGCGATTAATTATTGAGGCTGTAGAAGACCCTATTGAGGCTCTAGCAGAGACTGTTATTAAGGGCTCAACTGATATAGAGAAAGAAATGTCGAAGTACAGGAAAGTAGTAGAAAAAGAGGCTTTAGAAAAGGTTAGAGAAAGATGGTTATAATTGAAACCGATATTTTAGTAGCGCTTGCCTCTAAGACAGATAAACATCACAGTGAAGCAAAAAACATAGTAAGTAGACTTAAATCTATTAAGCTGTCGCCGTACGCCTTAATTGAGCTGGATTTACTAATTTCATCGAAACTAATAGTAGTAAAACTTCCTGATTTTTACGAGAGATTAAACGATCTGCTTATGTACTATAATATCTCAGTGCTACCACAGCGAGCATTACATTTTACAAAAGCATGGAAGCTAAGACAGAAATATGGCCTTACATACTTTGATAGTCTTCATGCAGCAGCCGCTATTGAAGAAAATGATATCTTAGTCAGCTATGATAGAAAATATTCTGGTGTTAAAGAATTAAAATACATGTATCCAAGAGACTTCGAAATATACTAGATATTTATATAAATTATTAAAGTTTACGATAGTAGAGATATTTATAAAGAAGTATTATGAACTAATGGATTTATTCATCCCTTTGCTTCTTCGTAAAGCTTCTTCACTTCATCTGCAGTTAGTGCTCTACTATATATTCGTACATCGTCTACTGCTCCGTAGAAGTAGAGGAAATGTGGTGATTTCTTTTTGGCTGTTTTACCGTATCCTATTGCTAGTAGCTCTTTTGAAGGTATATCTGCTAAAAATAATCTCATCTTAGGGAACCCAAAGTTGTAGTGTCGATTAGTTAGCTCAACTTCATTCAAGTAAGCTGTGTTTCCGCGATAACTTACAACTACTACGAGATGATACCATTTGCCTGACTCTAAGTTGACCCGGCTGTCGAAACAGAGTACGGGTTTACCGTTTATAACCCAAGTGACATAGAGCTTTTTATTGCCGGGTTTCGCGTGTCCTATTTCGATTATAAACATGTTATCTGTTTTTTCGCTTGATATGCCTAGATAGAATATGGGTAATATTTCTTGTTTGTTGAGAACATCTATGTACTTAAACCATAATGAAATACTTCCTTTCTTTAGTTTTCCTAATGTTTCTATTGTTTTCTTCGAGAATTTTATGTAGCCCTTTCCATTGAAATATACCGCGTTACCTATTACACCTTTAGCTACTTTTACTGACCCAACTACTGTTCCATGCAGTTCTCCAATAGAATCAAGTATTTTTCCGCCCACTATTTTGTCCAGAGTCCAGTGTGCTATTAATCCCTCTTCTAGAGTATACTCGTATTCTATTTTTTGTCTAAAATGAATATTTACTATAAATGCCATTAGTATCCCAAGAATAGCAAGAAGAGCTGCTGCAATGTATTTAACTACCTTCATCTATATTTACTTATGTCTGCAAGTACTTTTAAAGTTAATGACCACTAAGTCTATGCTCGTACTAAACTATCTTAGTTAAGTATACTCAATATGAAGAAAATTGTGTAGTCATTTATTTTCATGTAGTTAGATATTTTCGTGAGTGTAGTTAGCTATGATAGTAAGTCGTTTAAAATAGGTGGCAAGAGGAAATTCATTTTCAGCGGCGAAATACACTACTTTAGGACTCCTAGGGGCCTATGGTACGATAGGCTTCTTAAAGCAAAGAGAGCTCACTTGAATACTATTGCAAGCTATATTGCTTGGAACTGGCATGAAGAAGAGGAAGGAGTATTTAGATTTAATGGCGATAGAGATATTGAAACATATATTAATTTATGTAAAGAGCTAGGACTCTTCTTTATTGCTAGGCCAGGTCCCTATATTTGTAGTGAATGGGACAGCGGTGGTCATCCTAACTGGCTGTATGCTAAAACAAATATATTCAGAACCATTAGAGAGCCTTATCTGAGCTATGCTTTAAGGTGGTATGACGCAATACTGCCTATCATAAAGAGAACTCTGTGCAGTCGAGGCGGAGCTACAATAATGTTTCAGATAGAAAACGAGTACTTCTGGGGTAATGTTCCACTACACTTCGTGCTGTACGAGAAAGCTCGAGAGTATTTAGGCGAAGATGTTCCCATAGTTACTAACGAAAACAAATATGTTCACTCAACACCTATTATCGATACTATTGACAGCTACCCTGACCCATGGGTATTAAGTGAATTTGAGAGAAAAATAGAGGAAGTTAAGAGGAGCCAGAAAGATAAGCCGTTAATGTTCATGGAGCTTGAAGGAGGATGGTTTAGTATCTTCGGCAAGCCTTTACCTACGGAGAGAGGAAGCTTTCCTGCAGGATGGACAGAAATGCTTGTCAAAACTGCTATAGCCAGAGGTGTAAAAGCAATAAACTTCTACATGTTTCACGGCGGAACAAATCCAGAGTACTTTACCGCAAAGTACATTACTACTACATACGACTATGATGCAGCTATAAGCGAGTGGGGAGAACTTAAGCCAAGATACTATGCTATTAGGCGCCTCGGCTTATTCATTGAGTCTTTTGAAGATCTACTTACAGAAGCTGAAGAAAGTAAAGTCGAGATACTTGAAGGAGACGCCGATGTTTTCTGCAGAAAAAGCAGAGACACAGCTCTAGTATTTATACGAAATATTCGAGATGAAAGTACCTGCGTTAAAATCAGAGTAAGCGATATAGAGATCCCGCGGATCACAGTACCTCCAAAGTATATGAAAATAGTTCTCGTAAACTATGTTTTTCCTGAGACCTTGTTTAAATTGAAGTACTCTACTTTCGAGCCACTCCTAGTAACTAAAGTAGGTGATCGAATAGTAGCAGTTTTTTACGGTGATGAAAACGAAGAAAATGAAACAGTTTTAGAGAGTAAGACTCCTATTAAAGTCAAGTCAGTAAGCTCGGAGAAAATAAGCGTTAATGTAGAAGATAAAACACTAGTAATTAGACATATTCAAGGTAAGAAAGACTATTTAGTGGAACTTACCTCAGGTGGCAGAACTCTACTTCTAGTGTTTACTACAAAAGAGCGAGCAAGCAAAACATGGATATTTGAAAACAGTTTAGGCAAATTCATTGTTATATCAGATATCTACTTTATGAGAGAAGCAGAGGACAGCAAAGTAGTATTTGAAGACTATATTAGCTCTAAGAGAACAGCAACTATAATATCTCCTATAAAACTAGCAGACTTCAACGAAATATTAGAAAAAGTGTATAGCGTTGAAATAGAGTTTAACGCAGAAAAGCTTCCTTCACTCAAATTAAGTCCACTAAATGAAGTATTCTATGAAAATAAACCGCAGTTGAACGCTATGACTGAAATCGAGCCCTATACTCCTTTAGAAAAAGTAGGCTTTTATAAAAACGGGGTCTACGAGTACTTAATTTCGTTTAAACTTAAAGAAAAACCCATTAATAATACTCTGTACTTCAGTTTAGTAAACGACTATGCTGTAGTATTCTTAAACAATAAGAAAATAGGATGCGGCTATAGATGCTTTGAGCTAAAGGCAGAAAACTTGAAAAACAAAAACGAGCTATACATAGTCTTGGAGGCTACAGGACATAACAATGATGGCATGTTGCCGATTTTAAACGGAGTACTCAATGGAATATACTTGGGTAAAATCGATGAAAAAGAAGTTTCCTCGTGGAAGTACTATGAGATACCGTCGCTTAAAGAAGTATATGACAAAGGTATTGTTTCAAGAATAGATTATTCAATGCTCTTAAATAACCCACTAGATACCGAAGAATTTAATAAACTACTAAGATTGAAGAAAGCTCCCAAAGAAGTAAAAGAGTTCAGTGGTCCAGGCATATACGAGTACACCTTCAAGTTAACTGAAGAAGATCTTAGACACAACTATATTCTCGAGATACATGAAGGAAGAGGAGCTATACTAATATTCGTTAACGGAAGACACGCCGGATCATGGCTTTCATGGGATAGAGGAAAGAAGTATAGCTTCGATATCTCAAGATACCTAAGAAGCGGAGAAAACAAAATAGAGTTAATAGTTATCGAAGGTAAAGGTGTGAACAAAGTACTGCTTAAAGTATATCAGATTAAAATCGAGGGAACATGGCATATAATCGAGGGAACTCAAGGTATTAGAGAAAAGTGGTTCGAAGAAAAGCCTTCAACTGCAGTAAAGACTATTGAAAAGTGTTTCTGGAAATACTGGACCCTTCAAACAGATATTCCTCAGAAAATACTAGCTCCCCTCAAAATAACTATAGACAGCAACTGCAGATGCCTCATATACTTTAACTCAAAGCTAGTAGGAAGATATGTTCCCGAAGGCCCTCAAAAAGACTTCTATGTACCAGAACCTCTAGTAAGGAAAGAAAACAAAATAGCTGTAATGTGTGTACCTACAGTAGAAAAACCTAAAGTAGAGATAAAAGCAGGATTCTACACAACTACTGTTTTAAAAGAAATTAAAATATTTCCTTAACAGTTTTCTTTAATTGAACAGCTAACGGTATCGCTATAGTACTTCCCACTATCACTTGCATTATATTAAATGGTACTTCAGCTAATGCTGCTGGACCAAAACCCAGCACATAGTATTCATAGAGAAAGTATCCTAGAACCATCTCTAGTCCAGCAATTCCTAAAGCCATTACTTTAATTGAAAGCTCATATTCTTTCTTATATATGAAATATATGAAAATTAAGGCAACGGCTACAGCAACTGCTATCCATAGGTAGGCCGCCACATAAAGCCCTAGCGTAGCTATACCAAATAAAGTGAGCTCAGCGTATGCGCTATAGTAGTATGTTCCTAAAGCAACTAAGCCTACTGGAATAATAAAACCTATTATAGTCAACTTTTTTTCAGAATATCTTTTCAGCTTGTAGTAAATATATCCCGCTAAAAATCCTTCAATAAACTTTATTACAAATGTAGCTGGAGCATAATGGTAGTAGCCTAACGCTATATCAGCTAGAGCAGATCCTAGTCCTCCAGCTACTCCACCTATAGTAGGACCGAAAAGCAAAGCAATAGTATATACCATAGATTCTCCTATGTTAAAGTAGCCTTTTGTTTCAGGGATGTATATTGAGATAGCAACAGTGCCTAGGAAAACTAAAGCTGCGCCGATCGCAGTAAAAACTATTTTCTTAGTACTTGTATTCTTCAATGCCACATTAGCGACTATGCTTAGGAAGTAATTTAACTTTGCGCTAGCTTCTCTACTATAGAGTAAAAGTACTTTGACTCAAAATGCTGTAACACTTAATCAGCACATTTAACTCATAGACTGCTTTAAGTATGGATTACCGACTTACGTTAAACTATTTGCTAACGAGTTCACTTGCAAAAGACTGTAACATTCAGTAAGGGTGACCTCCCTCACTTCCATCGGTTTTCGGTAGACTCATCACCTTCAGCTACAATTGACTGCTCTCTGAAAATATGTTTTACTTACTTGGAGATAGTTTAAGAAAATAGAAAAACTTATATAGGTAAACCTATCTAGGTTTACTGGAGTTGATATGAGTAGACGATTTAGTTCACATGAAGCATGGCCTGCACCGTATAGTGGAGTTCCGGGGGCTCTCTTCGCCTTATCGATGATATTAATTATCGTAGCTTTTTTACTAAATATAACACGGAGCACTCTCAGTGCGTACACCCTATGCCTATTCTTAGCTAGTATAGTCTTCGCTTTACTTTCTGTAGGGAAAGAAGTACTAGCAGTGAAAGGAAGGTTAGTGCTTGTGTACGGCTACCCTGTAAGCATTTTCAAGTATTCTGTCACCAATATTACAGAAATATCTGCTTTAGATAATCTTAGTAGAGGAAAGATATTCAAGTACTTCAAGCTATACTTAGTTCCTTCAACTATGATGATGCATCTTCCAGTAATCTACGTGATTTTAACTGCTCCATCTATCCCAATAGAGTATTTGACTTTCTTTCTAGCACCAGTAGTTGCAGGACTTATTTTAACTGTTAGATGCATGCTTACTTACTTTGATTTCATGAAATTCATTAAGTACACGGGAAGCATTTTAGGAGCAATTTCTACAATACTATGTTTCCAAGTAGCATCAATCTACAATAAAGTCTTCGGCAGACCTATTACAAGCGACTTACGTACACTAGCCTTCTTGATGACAGGCATGCTATTAACGTTCGTATTCTATGCAATGGTACTTTACTTCTCGACTAGAGGACGCTTAATTGTTATAGAAGATAGCGCGGGAAGACACTACGCTATTGTAGCTGTTGACGAGAAAACTGCACAAGAGTTAGTTAATATTGTTGTGAAAGAGGTGATGGCATTTGATACTTAAGTTGCCTTCCCGTATGGAAGAAATACTAGTTAAGAAAGCTGAAAGTGGCCTAAAAGAAGTGGAAATAGCTAAGGAACTAGGTATATCAAAGCAGGCTGTAAGTAAGGCGCTTAAAGAAGCTAGAGCTAAACTTACTCAAATATTTCTTTCGCTTTCAGATATACTTAATTCAGATATTATTAAGATAAATGTTGAAAAAGGTTTTATGGTTCTTCGAAATAGAGAGACTGGTGAAAAGATATATGTTGTTTACATTCCAGGCCAAGGACCTCAAGTATTTTTAGGGAGAACAGAAGATATTGATGTAAATAGACAGTTCTATCGGAGAATCATTGATGCTGCTGTGAAGTGGGGTCTTCTCGACTCAAATACTATAGACGAAGATGAACTTCTTCTAATTAGAAAGATTATAGATAAAATGGAAGAATAACGCTAAATTTTGACTTAGTAAAATATAAATGCCTTTATTTTAGTACCTTTGCTTATAAAATAGATGTACGAGTACGTTTAAATTCTATTGGAGGCCATATTTTCAGTTTTACAAAGCATTCAATAATGTCTGGTAGCGGCAATCCTACTACGTTAAAATAGCATCCTCTAATTTCTTCGACTAGAGTTCCTCCAAGCCCTTGGATTGAATAAGCTCCAGCTTTTCCTACATACTCTTTTGTTGATAAATAATACTCAAGCTCTCTGTCGCTGAAATTTCTCATTTTAACTATTGTTCTTCTGTAGCCCGATAATACTTCGTCTTTGTATATGACCGCGTAGCCTGTTACAACTATATGTTCTCTTCCTCTTAAGTGATTTAATATTCTCCTCGCTTCATCTTCGTCTCTAGGCTTCCCGTAGACTACACCGTCTATGTAGATCAGCGTGTCTGCAGCTACTACAGGCATGTTTTTAGCGACTTCGTGTACTTTCCAAGCTTTCTTAAGAGCATTGTCTTCAACTACTTTCTTAACATAGTTTAACGAACCTCTTCTCACAATAATCTCTTCTATTACAGGAACTACAAGCAGTACTCGAAAACCGAGCATTCTAAGTAAATTTCTTCTAGCTTTAGACCTTGATGCAAGCACTATTGATCTCTTCTTTATTTCTGGTCTTTTTTGATCGCTCATTTACTCTCGATATAAGAGTTTTTTAACTTTTGTTAAATATCTAGCGGTTTTGACTACTCGCTGGTCCACTTCAACTATTTCTCCTCCCTCAATAACTAAATGTTTTACTGGAAGATTTCCGCCGAATATTTTATTTACTTCTTCTACCATAAAGTGAAGTTGTACGCAATGAGGTGACCCATCAACAGTCAATACTACTATTTCCTCTAAAGACAATCTAGCTACTATAGATGCTAGTTTAAATCCCACTATATTCATGTGTTCTGCTTCAAGACATACTGCTAGGCAAACTCTGTTCTCAGAGTACTTGCGAAATATTTCGGGGTACTCATCGTATACGCACTTACCGTAGATAAGCAGTCTTCGTTTTTCTCTAATCTCTTTAGCACATGCATTCACGTCTATTAATCTCCGTAACATAATCTGAGTAGCAATTTTACTCTAATTAGCGTTCCCTTTTAAGTAAATACACTAGAGCAACAAATATCACGACAATGAGCAATGCTATAGCTGTTCTTTCATTCAAGTACTTCCAGTGAAACTTTTTTACGTTAATTGTTATCGAGGATATTGCCGAAGAATAGTACTCGTTTCCTTTCCAAGTGAACTTAAGTGTCCATTTGCCTGCGTAAGGTACTTTTATTTTGAAGACAAAGGCTCCATTAGGCCCTGTTATCACCTGGTAGTCCAATATAGTTGTCTGAGGGCCCTCGACTGTAATTGATATTACTTGATAAGCTAAAGGTGGAGCTAAACGACCTGATATGGTTACTTCATCTCCCGCATAAACTTCCTCAGGATACTCCAAGATTATGCTAGATTTCTTCTTTTCTAGGAATACCTGAGTTACCGCATACGAGTCTTTCAAATATTCAGTGCCCTGAGCATATAAGCAGAGCCTAATTAATCCTCTTTCTTTAACCAGAATGCTCTTCTCGAAGAATCCTTTCCTGACATATGTTTCAGCGAGGCTTGTCGTGTTGCTAGGCCATAAGACTATTATTTTTAAAGTAGTGTTTACAGGCATTAATAAATGGCCTTTTACAATTATTTTATTATCTTCACAAATAATTTTATCTAAAATAATTTTATTTATTTTCGGTTTTATCAAATATACTTCGATAAACTGACTTAGCGAAACTTCTCCTCCTTTGTAGTAAGCAGTCATCAAGCTTACTTTCATCTTTTCATTAGCTAAAGTAGTTTCTTCTCCCTGACATCTAACTAAAGCTACATAGAATCCATTGGCGTAGAAGTAAGTATAGCCTATGTTACCTGGTGCTTGAGGCTCCAGAGGCACCCAGCCTAACTCAGGTACATAGACTTCACACCAAGCATGTTCTTCTTCTAGTCTTTTTGTAGAGTAAGTTAAGTGAGCGTATCCTGAAACTACTCTGCACGGTATGCCCACTGCTCTCGCAAACGCTGTAAAAAACATTGAATACTCATTGCAGTCGCCTTCTCTAGTCAAATGAGCTGTTAACGCGCTGGTCTCTTTTTCCATAGGCTTATACTTTATGTGATTTTTAACAAATTTGCTGAAAGACCCTAGTACTGAAAGCAAATTGTTTTTACCAGACAAATGTTCTACAGCTTTCCTTGCAATAAGCTCGTTATTGCATTCTATGTGAGTGCTTGGCATTAAGTATTTTTTAACATCAGCTGGCACTTCCTTAAGTTCACTTAGGCTTTTATTCAGATCTATGTGTCTTGCTCTTAGAGTAACGTCATATTCAACTATTATCTGAAGTTCTTTACGAGGTGGAATATGCAGATTTTCGAAGAGGGCATACTTATTTCCATAGCTATCTTCGAGAACTCTCTTGGTCTTAATGCTGAACACGGGTCTCCTTACTATTTGAAACGTTGAATTTGATATTATAGCTAAATATACTTTTGATATTTCTGTAGGTTTAAATGATATATTTTTAATACATGCTTTTTGCTTTAACTTAATATGAAGTATCTTAGGTGTAGCATTAATTACTACGAAATACAAATTTTCTGAATATTTCTTGTTCTCAATAAAGTCTTTAATAACTATTTTAACTTCGTATATACCATTTAAATAATACTCTTTTACAGGTAAGCTTAAGTAGTATTCAAGTGAGATACTGGCGAACTTTGTTTTATTCGAGTATGTTTTCATCAGACTATATAGAGTATAGTTAAGTGAATCAAGTATTTTTATTGTTTAAGAAAAATTGTAGAAATAGTAGCTCCCAGTATTTTTTAGGCTAGGTCTATAGCTCCAGTAAATGTATACATTTTTCCCGGGATAAAATACGAGAGCTGGCTCGATTTTACCTTCTCTCAATACACCTACTACTGCATTTAATTTATTTGGATAGCTTTCAACTTTTATGTAAACTAGATTAACTATTGTCAGGCTTAGCGCCAATAGAAGAAGCTTGCGATTATTTAACACATGTTTCACTACCTGCAGTTAAATATAAGTGTGTTTTATTAAGCAACAGGCTCTAGTGTTAAGTTACTTAAAAACAGTTTCTGGAATTCTTTCTCCATCGGAGCTTCGATTACCTTTATTTTTCTGAATACATCTTTGCAAAGTTTTCTAGCTTCACTTGAAGTTAAGTATAGTATTGCTCCTCCTAAAGACCCGTTGCCTATGAATTCTATTTGTGAAGGATCCGCTTTAGGAAGAAGACCTATTTCTATAGCGTTTACCGGATTTACGTGAAAACCGAAGCTTCCTGCAACATATATTTTCTCTACTTTGTCTGGTGATATACCAGCTTTCGATAATAATATTTTGTATCCCACTTTAAATGCGGTTATTGCTAGCTGCAGTTTTCTAATATCTTTCTGCGATAAGACTACGTTTTCCTCATAGTCTAAAACATATTCAAGTACGCCACTTTTTCTTCTAACACTACTATAGTTTTCGAGAAGTCTGCCTTTTCTATTTAATATTCCGTGTCTTATGAGTTCAGCAAGCAAGTCGATGTATCCCGATCCACATATTCCTTTGGGCTTTCCTCCTCCTATTACTACGTACTGTATGCCTCTTTTTGTAGAAAAGACTCTGTGCACAGCTCCATAAGTAGCAAGCATTCCTGAAGTTAACCCTACTCCTTCAAAAGAAGGTCCTGCTGGAACTGATGTAGAGTAGAGCTCATTGTTTTTCTTCAATACAATTTCTCCATTAGTGCCGATGTCTACTAGAATAGCTGTTTTATCTTCTAGCATTCCTGAAACTAGAATATCTCCTATGACATCGCCTCCAATATACCCTCCCACTACAGGGAGTGTTCTCACTATCGCCTCTTTATTAAGATTAAAGCCTAGTTCTCTGGCTTTTATAGTAAGCATGCCTGTGAAAGGTGGAGTAAAGGGCTTGAATCCCAAAGTATGTGGAGAGATACCCAAGAAAAGTAAAGTCATAGCAGTATTTCCTGCAACAACTACTTCGAATATTCTATCTCTTTTGTTTCCAGCAAGCTCGTCTATCAATTCTTCTATAGTATCGAGAGCCGCTTTACTAACTTCTCTCAGTTCTTTCTCGCCTTTAATTGCATAAGAAATTCTTGAGATAATGTTATTTCCGAAACTCAGCTGCTTATTATACGTCGAAGCTGTTTTCAGAAGCTTACAGTTACTCAAATCTACGAGACCAGCTACAACAGTAGTAGTTCCTAAGTCTACTGCAATACCATATACTTCACTCTCATTGATTAAGTCCAGTACTTCATGCGATTCTCTGTCAACAAGCACTGCAGCTTTCTTCTCTTTATAGAATATTTCCGGTAACTTAGATAGAGCGCAAAGCGATACTTTCTCAGCAGAAATATTTCTCTCTCCAAGCTCCTTAAGTAAGTAATCTAAACAAGATAAATCGCTTTTCATATATTTTACTTCAACAACTTCAGCTAAAGGACACCTATCGTACTTAACTCGAATTCTATAGTTTTCTAAAATATATTTACGCACTTTAGGAATTATTACCTCGATATCTCCTAGAACTCTCACTTGACAAGCCAGTCTCCAGCCTTCTTGAACAAGTCCTCCTAAAACCTTTTTCTCCGCATCAGTAGGCTCAGAAACATTTCCTTTAGCAACCAGTACTCTGCAGAGTCCGCATAAGCCTAGTCCTCCGCAAACTGCCTGCACTTGTATTCTATGTTTTCTTAAAACATTTAAAAGAACTTCATTTTCATTGCAGACTATGACTTTATCTATATTTTTTACATATATTTTAGGCATACTCCTCCCTCGCTGCTTTAACTAAAGCTTTAATGTTTTCTGGTCGCGAACGTAAGGGAATTTCACATCCAGCACTTAGTATATGTAGCTTTCTCTCTCCGTCTTCAATGCACTTTTTAGCTTCATTAAATACTTCATCCGGCGTAGAGTCTACGAAGAGCTTTGTATTGAGGTTTCCTAGCACGCATTTATCTACTAAAATATTCTTTGCCTCCTTTATGTTCACATAGTAGTCCAACTGTATGATATCAAATGGAAGTGACTTGAGATGAGGTATTATCTTGTTAGACCTTCCACATACATGCAGGGCTGAGTAGAGACCTTTTTTCTTGATGTAGTGTAGCAGGGTCTCTAGCGCTTTCCGCGAGTATTTCTCAAAGACTTCAGGCCTTACCAGCGATAAGCAAGGCTCGAGCACCATAACTAAGTCTACTCTACCTTCACTTGCTAGTAAGTCTACATAGCCTCTAGAGTACTCAGATAACTTTACTAAATATTCTTCCGTAAAAGTCGCCTCGCCTCTCATGACTTCTCTAAATACTCTGGTTAATCCTAATAGCTGACATAGTAAAGTAAAGGGTCCTAGAACATAGGCTCCTATGATTTTTGTCGACGATAACTCTCTAGATATTTTAGCTAGTGCGTCTACGAACACCTTAATTCTACCCTTTTCGCTGAAAATAGGCTCAGGTAATTCATGTAAGTGCTCAACTATTGCTGGAAGACCATTTTTAATACTTGCTTTTGCTCCTAATGCCTCAGCTTCAACTGTAGTGTCCATGTAGTGAAAAACCATGTCTACATCATAGAATTTAGCTGCCTTAATTTGAAGGCGCGCCATCAATTCAGAGTTTCTGTAGGCTTCTTCTACAGAAGCACCGTAAAGTACAGCTGAGTGCCCCCCTATTAATGGAGCCACGGGAACAGCTTCAAGGTTCTCGCCAACAACAGCTCTCTCTACTAGCTCTCGTCTATTCATTTTACCGCGTCTATAACTGCTCCCAACGAAATAAAATAATTACGCGAAATCGGCTTGAAAAAGGTAGTATTATTTATATTCAAGTCTTTTAGACTATGTGAGAAAGCTTCAAGGAATAGTTACGAAAATCGAGAGAACAAGCGAGTATAAAGACTATGATAGCGAAAAGTGGGAAAAATGCCACTTTACAGTGAAGCTAATTGGATTCAGCAAGCGTACACCTGACGAAAAACTGCCGGAAGACCTTAAAGGAGCTGAAGTACGCGTAGTTAGGTGGTGTTGCTACGACTGGCACTACAAAATAGGTGCTAGAGTAACACTCACGCCTGAAGAAACAGAGAGAGTTCTTCAAGGAGAAAAAGACCTCACTAAAAAGTGATGGCTATGAAAATACCCGTTCTCTTTACATTTGACTTAGACGGCGAGTCATCTTTCACTAGAAAAAGAGAAGACTATGTTCAAATAACAAGAGGACTATATGGAGTAAAAACTGGACTTAAGCGGGTCTTAAACATACTGAGCAAATACGGCATTAAGTCAACATTCTTTGTAGCAGCTTATGTTGCCGAAAAGCACTTCGATGAAGTAAAAGAAATAGCTAATAGTGGTCACGAGATCGCTTTGCATGGATATCTTCACGAAGACTTTTCTCAACTTATGCCTAGCGACGCAAATAAAGTACTCGAAAAAAGTATAGCTATTTTAAGTAAAATTCAGAACCCTATAGAAGGATTTAGAGCCCCTTACTGGAGAATACACAAATGGCTCCTTAAGCTACTTGTAGAAAAGAAAATAGTCTACGATAGCAGCCTGATGGACTCTGATGAAGCCTACATTGTCGATATCGAGGGGAAACCTCTCGTAGAAATACCTATATCCTATCAGCTAGACGACTGGGTTCTTTTCGAGGATCATCAATATCCACCTGACCTTGTATTAAGAACATGGATATACGACTTAGAGTGGAGCTTAGAAGAAAATGTATCATTTGTATTAACTATGCATCCCCAAGTCATAGGGAGAAGAAGTCGCTCAAGAGTACTTGAACAACTATTGAAACTAGCAAAGAAAATGGAAAAAGCCGCTATTATTACTTGTAGAGAGTACGCAGAACAGCTACTTAAGATCCGCAAGTAGACGCTTAACTGCATTCAATATTATTTTCTCCCATCCTTTCTTGGGAGGATACGGGTATTCTTTATAGTACTTAAAAGCATTTTCTATCTCATAGCCTCCTTCATCTATAGCCTTGTCTGTTGGAATATATCCTATGTCGCCGTTAGCATATCCCACTACAAGTGCTCTTTTTCTGCAGAGCTCCTTTACAGCAAGCCCTAGCTCAGAGAAAATTTCTCCAGACAGCCCTACAATAAATACGTCGCCTATTTCAAGAACCTGTATTTCTAGCTCATATTCTGACTTAACTTCTCCGCGCTTAACTAGCTCGATTGCCTCCATGGTCCATGATAAAAAGGCTTCTCTGGAATGTATTTCGACTGCTTCACGAACATCGGCTATTACCGGAATTTCTTTTCTCAATTTTCTTAATTCTTCTTCAAGTCTAGCTTTTTCACTAAGTAATTCATTTAAGCTAGGTAGTTCCTCAGTCTCGAGCTTAACTACAGTCTTAACGCATTTAATTTCTTCAAGTAGAGCTTCTCTTGAAGTTTCAAGAGCTCTTATGACTTCTCCTGCTAAGGCTCTCCCCATTCTCTCAGCGTACTTGTAGCCTCGTCCTCTCCATACAGGATCTATGTTTCCGCAAGCACCTGTCAAGAAGACTGTAGTAAGCTGTTTTCCGTAAACTCTGCTTAAAGTATCGTAGAGATAGCAAGGATAATCCGCGCTGACGAGCAAGTTTTCTTCTCCAAGACAAACAGGATGGCAAGCATAGTTTACTATAAGTCCTTGAAGAGCATTCTTCTTAAAGAGAGCTATAAGAGGTACCTCCGAGTCTACTGGGCTTCCCTTTCTTCTTCTATCGAAAGCCAGCTTTTCAGCAAAACCTTTAGCGAAAAACACTTCACCTTCAGAGAGATTACTTAACGCTTCTTCAATAACAGTAATAATTTTTCTTTCAACTAAATACACATATTTTTCATCGACTTTCTCGCCAGCCCTTCTCAGAGGAACGACGGCAGGCCCAGAGTGTGTATGTGTCGCAGCTATGATAATGTTTTCTGCAGGAACTCCGTATTTCTCAAAAATTCTTCTTTTTACATTCTCTACTACTTTTCTAGGAATGGCCCCTAAATCTGCTGAAATAACAATGGCAGTAGTTTCTCCATTTGAAAAGACTGCTGCCTTCACCTTTAAGGGATCATGTATACCTTCTGCTTCAAAAGTAATTCTGCCTGTATAGCCCCACAATTCAACGCCTTTAGGCGGAGTAATATCGGCTTCACTAACTCCTATTTTCCACACAAAATCGTAAACTACGAACCAAATATAATAGTTAAAGCTCTATTCCCAAGATCTCTTTAGCAGCCTTTTTTATTTCAGGAGAAATCGTAAAGGGCAAGGGATAATACAGATACTTGTAGTTTCTCTTACCTAGAATTTTCTTTCTCTCGACTAGTTTATGTGATATTAACTTGTATAGCGATTTCTGTATAGAAGACCTGCTGTAGTTTAGTTTCTCTGCTAGCTCCTTTACTGTAGCTCCCCTAAGCTCTGTTAAAGCTTTATATACTTTTATATCTAAGTCATTTAAATTATAAATACACTTGATTAATTGCAGTTTATCTATATCCCTTTTGTTTTTGTTTTCATCAGTAGGTATTGTCATACTTTTTTCTCCCATAGTTTTGTCAACTCATCTACAATCATTTCTTCATATACTTCTACTTTTCCATCTTTACGATGTACTTTAACGCCAGATCCTTCACTTACCTTGCCTATCATACGCACTTCAACACCTTCCCTCCTAATAGCGCTTATGACCGACTCAAACATTTCTTCTTTAACTGTTAATATTAGGCTTCCTGAGCTTATTAACTTAAGTGGGTCTATATTGAGTGCGTCGCATATAACTCTAGTTTCGCTTCTTACAGGTATTTTATCTTCATATGCTTCAATCATTACATTAGATGCTTTCGCTAGCTCTACTAGTCCTCCGAGAAAGCCTCCTTCAGTAGGGTCATGAGCCGCAGTGACTCCACCTGTCGAAATAGCGGCTAAAGCTTCCTTTACTACGCTCACTTCATCTATGAATGTTTTTGCTCGCTCAATAATTCTTATAGGCACAGCTTTTCCCCGCAAATCTTCCTCAAAGTCTTCTGCTATAATAGCAGTTCCTTCTAGCGCAACACTTTTAGTTGCTAATACAAGGTCTCCAGGCTTTGCTCCAGCTGCTGTCACAAAACGTTTCTTAGAAACTACTCCAGCAGCCGTCGTGATGACAATAGGCCTATCCAGTCTTGGAGTAACTTCAGTGTGTCCTCCAACAATACTTGCCTCTATTTCTTTGGCTGCTTGATCTATATCGCTTGTAATCTCATCTAGTACTTCTTCACCAGCACCTTCAGGTAACAGGATAACGGGTAGTAGCCATCTTGGCTTAGCTCCACACACAGCAACATCGTTGGCAGATATGTGTACAGAAAGCCATCCTATTCTCTTTCTAGCTTCAGTTATAGGATCACTGTGTACCACTAAAACTCTGGGACCTATATCTATTACAGCTGAGTCTAGTCCTATTCCAGGTCCGTAGAGAACTGCCTCGTCCTTAGCACCTAGCTTAGTAAAGACCTTTTCTTCGAGTATGTTGTATGGGACCTTGCCCAGCGCTAATGTCATTAAGACACCTATAGAACTGAGAGCCCTTTACTTAAAAATTTTATCGAGAACACTTTAAAGAAAGGTTTCAAAAAAGAGTTTGCCTAAGTTATATAGGGCGGCTTACCTGACTTAGACTGAGGCTGCTGTGGAGCAATAGCTGGTATTGGCACAGGAGGAGGTAATCCCAGCTCTCTCGATAGTAACATTACTTCAAAGAAAGCAAACTGCATAAGAGAGTTAATAATAAACGGCGGCACTCTCCTGTTTTTGATATCCTTTTCTATCTTTTTAAGCTCCGAAGAATCTCCTGATATAACTACTACACCCTTCACCGTGATATTGGCTACAGGAGGATTCGTCGCAAGAGACACTACGTAAGGAACCTCAAGCCCTTGCTTCTTTAAAATGACTTCCCCGCTAGGTAAAGTTACCTGAAGATGAACTTGAAGCTCTTTAGGTGTTTCTTCAACTAACTTTTCTCCATGAATATATGTAAGCCTTATTGAAACAGATACTTTCTGCGAACTCACCTAGTAAAGTGAAACAAAGCATTATTTAAATATAGTCTTCCCCATAATACACTAAATAGCGGAATGATGAGCGGCGAAAAAGCCGAGAGATGATGGTAAGTCGGTGCTCTGACCTCGACCAATAATACTAGTTACATTAGTAAATTTACTTAATGAAGTCTGTCAAACGAGGCTATTTCTTGAAGTCATATTTCTAGTAATAAGTTAAATTAGCTCTGCTGTAGCTATGTAAATGGTGTCGATTTGATACTTGGTGCTCCCGGAGAAAAACTTCTTCTACTAGGCAATGAAGCTATCGCAAGGGGCGCTATTGAAGCAGGTGTACACGTAGCAGCAGGGTACCCTGGCACACCTTCCACCGAAATTATCGATACTCTAGCTGGAGTAGCAGATAAAGTCGGCATGACCGTAGACTGGAGTACTAACGAAAAAGTAGCGCTAGAGACAGCTTACGCTGCATCAATGTGCAGACTGAGAGCTCTTGCTACAATGAAGCACGTAGGACTTAACGTAGCAGCCGATGTCTTTATGTCGATAGGCTACAGCGGAGTAAGAGGCGGTCTCGTAATAGTATCTGCAGACGACCCTGGCTGCCATAGTAGCCAAAATGAGCAAGACAACAGATACTACAGCTTAGCTTCATATATACCGTGCTTTGAGCCCTACTGCCCGCAGGAAGCTAAAGACCTTATAGTAGCTGCCTACGATTTCTCCGAAGAAAACGGTACAGCTATCCTCTTTAGAGTAACAACTAGAATCTGCCATACTAGAGGAGAAGTTGTTTTAGGTGAAATAAAGAAAATTGAAAGAAAAGCAGTGTTCGAGTACAATCCGTCGAAATGGGTCTTACTGCCAGCTAATTCTAGAAAACTTAGAGTAAAGATAATAGAAAGATTGAACAGGATAGAAGAAAAGTTAACTGAATTTAAGTTCAACAAGATAGAGGGAGAAGGTAAAGTAGGTATTATAACATCCGGCATAGGATACGCTTATGCAATTGACGCGTTAAGAGAACTCGATCTTTGCGGAAAAGTGAAAGTACTTAAACTCTCTACTCCTCATCCGCTTCCAACCAAGCTTCTAGAGAAATTTACTGATGGGTTAGAGAAAATTCTAGTGGTAGAGGAAGGCGACTTGTTCCTTCTGCGAAGAGTTAAAGAGAAACTCTACGACTTCGACCTCAGAATACCTATTTACGGAAAAGGTGACTTACTGCCTCTTGCAGGAGAATTAGATTTACTGACAGTAATGAGAGCTGTAGCTAAAATATGTGAGAAAACAGTACCTGAGCCAATCGAATCTATTAAACTTAAAGAAGAATTAGAGAAAGCTATTCCAGTACGCCCACCTACGCTTTGTCCAGGATGCCCTCACAGAGCTACTTACTATTCTCTTAAACAGGCTTTAAGAGAACTTGGCTTAAAGATTCCCTGCACAGGCGACATTGGATGCTACACTCTGGGATATAATCCGCCTTTCCAGCTACAAGACACTTCCACATGCATGGGCGCTAGCTTAGGTGAGGGAGCAGCTATAGCTAGATTTACAGACAAACCAGTTGTAGCTGTTATTGGAGACTCTACTTTCTATCACGCAGGAATACCTGGACTAATTAACGCAGTTTACACTAGCGCACCGCTCCTCGTAGTAGTTATGGACAATAGTGTAACCGCTATGACAGGACACCAGCCCCATCCAGGCACAGGTATTACTGCTACAGGCAAGCCCGCTAAAATAATTAAAATCGAAGACATCGCGAAAGCCTGTGGAGTAGAGTTCGTTAAAGTAGTCGATCCCTACAATGTAGGAGAAACAAAGCAAGCGATCAAAGATGCTCTCGAGTACGTTCGGCGCGAGAAAAAGCCTGCAGTTGTTGTTGCGAGAAGGCTTTGTGCTCTTGTAGCAGCTAGAAAAGGTCTTAGAGGAACTCCACCTACTGTAGAAGACTGCCGCGGATGTATGGTCTGCATAAATACTTTCGCTTGTCCAGCGCTCATAGTCGAGGAAGGAAAAGTTAAGATAGATGAAGGTTTGTGTTTCGGCTGTATGGTATGTACACAAATATGTCCTTTTGGAACAATTAAGGTGAGAAAATGAGCACTATTATTATTGCAGGTGTAGGTGGTCAAGGTATTCTCACTTTAGCCAAAATCATAGGGGACGCTTTAGTAAAGAAAGGCCTTCGAGTAAGAGTTGCCGAAGTACATGGTATGGCTCAGAGAGGAGGCAGTGTCGTTACTTACGTGAGATACGGTAATATCGACTGCCCTAGGCCCTCCTACGGCATGGCCGACGCAGTAATTTCGCTAGAAATGCTTGAGTGCTTAAGATCCCTCTACTTCCTTAAGAAGAACGGAACTATAGTAGTTAACGACTGGATATATCCACCCAATATTCCAGGAGTAAAAGTTCCTTCGAAAGACTACATTCTAAAGTATTTAGACAAAGTCTCTAAGAACATTTATGTAGTACCAGCTAACCAGATAGCTGATTCTCTAGGATCAAGACTCATAGCAAATACAGTTATACTAGGCGCCGTCGCTAGGCTAAAGGTATTTCCTTTAAGCAAAGAAGATCTCATAGAGTCTTTACGCCGAAATATTAAGAAAAAATACATAGACTTAAATTTACTAGCATTTGAAAAAGGATTTGAGTCAATATCTGTGTGAAATAAATAGTTTCATTAATCTTTATAAAAACACTAATATCATCTCAGTAGAAAATATTCTGTGGCAAGTAGTGAGCTCTTAGAGAAAATTGTTTACACTTCTTTTCGGAGAGCATGGGAAGAAGATAGAGGAGGCTTTCCTCCGCCAAGCAATATAGTCTACGTAACTGAAATCACTCAATGTCTGCGCAAAAGCTGGTATCAGCGTACTTTAGCTGAGCCGCCGAGTGATGAAAAAGTAGTACTAATGGTTATGGGTGACGGCGCACACTTCCTGCTTAAAGAAAGTTTTCCACTAGGTGCTGGAGAAGAACTTAAAGAAAAAGAATACGAAGGAGTAAAAATACGAGGAAGAGTTGATAGACTACTTGAAGACGCTATAATAGAGTTTAAGACAGTAGCCAAAATACCTCATAAACCTTATGACTCTCATGTAGCGCAGTCACAGCTATATATGTGGCTTTTCGATAAACCTAAAGCCTACATAGTCTACGTGAGTAGAAGTAATGGTAAAGTAAAAGTCTTCGAAGTAAATAGAAATGAAGAAGAAATAGAGAAACTCTTGAAGAGAGTAAAAATGTTTTCAGAAGCCTTATGTAAAGGATGTATTCCAGAGCCCGAAGAATCTAAGCTATGTAGTTACTGCGAATACTTAAATATATGTACCGCTAACAGAGAAGGTAATGTTAAAAATAATTCAAGTACCGAAAGTAGTTGAATGTAAAATCATTAGGCGTGAAACTCTCTTCACAGTACTGATTGAAGTAGAAAATAGGATATACAGGGCTCTTTTAAGAAATACCGGTAGATTAATCAACCTAATTAAAAGAAATTCTAAAGCAATTTGTATACCGAAATCTCATGGTAAGACAGAATATGTATTGCTCGGCGTCGAAATTAAAGGAAACTTATGCTCTATTCTCGACACAAATTACCACATGAAGGTATTTGAAACCTTAGCTAAGTCAGACATATTCCCTTGGATTAAAGACTGGTCTATAGAAAAAAGAAATCCTAGGGCATATGACTCTGTTCTAGATTACTTAATTAAATCAAGTGACAAAATAGGTTTTCTAGAAATTAAAAGCGCCGTACACTCCAGCGGCATTTATGCGATGTACCCTGATGCTCCTTCTCCTCGTGGAATAAGACATTTAAAAACTCTAATTAAGTTGAAAGAACTAGGTTACAGAAGTATCATTGTTTTTGTAGCATCATATCCAGGAGTAAAAGCATTTTCTCCGCATGCAGACATTTCTCCAGAGTACGCAAAGCTACTTAGAGAAGCCTTAAGTAGAGGTGTTGAAGCATACGCCTTTAATATAGTTATGAATAGTAAAGGAGAAGTATTTTTAGAAAAGCCTCACCTGCCTTTAAATCTGCCTCTATAGCGCCTCCTTCTAGCTAAAATCACTTTAATGTTCCTTCTGTTGCTGAAAACATATTTCATGATTCTGACATATTTTCTTGAAGGACAGTATACTCTTACCCGGTGACCGGGATGTGATTCAGCCCACTTCGCTATTAATTTAATTATACTCGGCTTAATTTTACTTAAGTAGAACACATCATACGATATTCCTTTAATAACTCTAGTTAAAAGAGGCCCTGGTCTTCTATGAAGTCTCAACGGCAGTTTACACATCGACAATATTGTATTTACTTCGTATACTGAAAGGTCTCCTGGAATAACTACTAGCTCTCCTTCAATTGTTTTGAGTTTTACTTTAACTTTGTCTTTCCTAATACTTAAAGTAATACATGCCACTTTACTGTCGTTTAGTATTGCTTCCCTAAGCGCGTCAGCTGAGCTAGAATTCTCTATAAAGTATTTATTTCCGCTTATTCTAGGAGATTTGCTCCTTTTTGTTGTAATTCGGAATTTTCTCTCAAGAAGTGATAAAGAATAAGGGTCAATAATCATATTCATAGTTTCAGCCTCATATTTTCAGACGAAATTATTGGATTGTATGCGTGTAGGTGCTTAGCCAAAGCTTCTTTTGATTCTCTGCTTCCGTGAATAAGGAGTATTCTTTTAGGCTTTACTAGTCTAGCAAATTGAAGTAGTCCTCTTTTGTCACTATGAAGTGATAGCGGCAATATACTTACTTCTGCTTTAACTTCTACTTTACTGCCACCCATCTCCAGTAATCGCTCTCCTCGCACTACATTGTATGCCAGTGTTCCTTCGGGAATATTTGTTGTAGCAAAAATTACGGCATTTTTCTCTGAAGGTGCTATTTTCTTAAAGTAAAAGAGACTCGTAATACCGCTTAAGTACTCTCCACTAGAAATTATTACGCATGGCTCATTTTCTTCAACTAATTTTTCTCTTGTAATAGAATCGACTTTCTTTACTGCCTTAGAAAGCACCCTAGCGTTTTTCACTCTAGTAAATTTTCTAAAAGTTATCAGTGTATCATAGAGTTTTGCTGCAAGACCGTCTATGTATACTTCTAAATTCCAGGGAATTAACCCCTCTTTTTTGCATTTATCTATCATAAGTGCTATTTCCCCCGGCTTGTTTATTGCACCTGTAACTATTAGTACTTTACCTTTTCTTTTTACAGTTTTATTTATTTTATTTGATAAAATCTTTAAAAGATCTTTAAAATTTACTACTTCCCTATTGCCGTAGCTAGACTCCATTATCATTAAATCGCATCTCTCGAATTCTTCGTAAAGCAAAGACCCAGCTATTTTGCTTTGAACACCGTAGTGGAGCATACTTTTTTCCCACTTAAAGTCGCTAGTTATCAGAATCGTTTTCTCTCCTCGTATAAGTACCATTGCTGAGCCGATTATATGTTCTGAGCTATAGAAGCTTACTGTAAAATCTCCTACATTAATTTCTTCAAAAAACTTCAGTGCTTTCATTCCTTTCCTAGTTTCTAGAACATCTTTTACGCTATAAGCTGAGTTTTCTCCAAGCACTTTAACACTATTAAGTAAGACTCTTTTTACTAAAGGTCTTGTAGGCTCTGTAGAATATATTGGTCCCGAGTATCCCCATTTAAGCAAGTAGGGGAGAGCCCCCACATGGTCTAAATGTGCATGAGTAATGAATACTGCTTCAATTCTATTGACTAGATTTTTTAACTCTACGGGAAACTTCTTTGGAACAATTTCGTCGTCTTCAAATACCTTCAAGCCAAAATCTACTAAAATAGCTCTTCCTCTATTATCTTCTACTAAAATAGATGTTGCTCCGGCCTCGCTCCCGCCTAGTACACTAACTCTCATTCCCACTATTCGATTTCACAATGAAAAATATGGTTTTCCACACGATTTTTCACGAGAATCCGATGAATAAAAGATTGTTAAGTTTCTGTGCTTTATTATCGAATATATGCTATTAATTAGCAGATTCTGAGAGAACTAGCTCTCATCCTATCATGTTCTTTCTCAATAAATGCAGAACTGAGAATTTAATGCCACAAGAAAAGATAGCTATATTGCTTTTATTACCTCATGTCAGAGGGAAAATACCTTATATTGCTTAAACTCTATGTAGTTCGTGCCTATATGTCCTATAGACACATCCAGATACGGTAGTCCTGAGATAAAAGAAATTTTTGAGGAAAAAACCAGGCTAAAATATTTACTGCGCGTGGAGCTAGCTTTAGTTAAAGCTTTAACTGATACAGGTTTTATTCCAGAAAATGTTCCCGGCAAGATCGAAGAGAACTTGAACAAAGTAAAGCTTAGCCGAGTGAAAGAAATAGAGAAAAAAATTGGGCACGAGCTAATGGCAGTTGTTGAAGCTTTATGTGAAGCATGCGGAGACTACGCAAAGTATATACACGTAGGTGCTACTAGCAACGATATACTCGACACCGCTACAAGTCTCCAGCTGAAAGATGCCTTGAATATTATCGAAAAGAAACTTGTAAAACTAATCACTCTTTTGCGCGACAAAGCAAAGAAGTACAGAGACCTAGTAATGGTCGGTAGAACTCACGGCCAGCATGCATCACCAGTAACTCTCGGTTTTAAGTTCGCTGTCTATGCATGTGAGATGGCTAGAAATCTCGAGAGACTCCAAGAGTCAAAGAAAAGAGTCCTTGTATGCAAATTAGGAGGCCCTGTAGGAACTATGGCTGCATACGGAGATAAAGGATTTTTAGTTGAGAAAAAGTTCTCAGAATACGTAGGTCTGCCTCCAGCTGAAATATACACACAAGTTCTTGACAGAGATAGGTACGCTGAGCTTATTTTGTGGTGTTCTCTACTAGCGTCCAGCCTAGATAAAATAGCCACTGAAATAAGAAATCTTCAGCGAACAGAAATAATGGAATTAGCAGAAGGATTTAAGTATGGAGTTCAAGTAGGTAGCAGCTCTATGCCACATAAAGCCAATCCAATTAAATCAGAAAAAGTATCAGGATTAGCTAAAGTGATGAGAGGACTTGTTGTACCAGCGTTAGAAAATATTCCTCTGTGGCATGAAAGAGACTTAACAAACTCATCTAGCGAGAGATTCACTATACCTCTTGCACTCATTATTTTGGATGAAATGCTTAGAACTATGATTGAAGTTATTGAAACTCTTGTAGTATTTCCAGAAAACATTAAAAGAAACCTGGAGCTAACTCAAGGCAGAGCTATGTCAGAGGCTATAGTCATGAAGTTATTTTCGAAAGGTGTCAGTAGAAGAGAAGCTTACTATCGAGTGAAAAAACTTGTAGAAAAATCATTACTAGAAAAGAAAAGTTTCAAAGAAGTGTTGATGACAGACAACTTTATAAGAAAATATCTATCGCCAAACGAAATTGAGGAGGCTTTAAAACCAGAGAACTTTCTCGGAGAATATTCAAGATTAATTGATAGAGCGTTGAATTATGCTAATAGAGTAATCGAGAAAAGTTCTTAACTATTTTTCCCTCAGATATTCGTATTCGTCTATTTTTGCTAAAATATCGCAGAATCTACTCATTATATTCCATCCTTTAATTAAGACACTGTTCAAAATCTCAGCCACTATCTTTAGGTCATTTACTATGACTATATCTCCGCGCTTCAGGGGTATGTCGACTCTATCTACTGCCCTCAGCTCAACAACTACTTCTTCTTCTAAAGAAATAACTCCTCCATGCTTAAATCCTACTCTCCTAGCCATTTTATTTAACCAGTTAGCTGATGAAATATCTCTACAAGCTACATGCACTATAGGCCCTTGGGCAGAAGCCCAAAGAATTCTTTTTGCCTCTTTTTGTAAAATTTGTCTAAGATATTCTTCTGCTACAAGGTCGTGAGTCTTAGCTAAAACATCTCCGTGGTCAAAGCCCCAAGGCGCATCTGAGTCGTAGAAAATTATTCTCCCACTACAGCTACTCGTCGTACTATAGTCTGGCAGCCTGTTTATATGGTTTACAAGTTCATCTATTTTTTCGTCAAAATATCCTATTCTTTTATCTCTCTCTATTCTCTTTAAGCGATTTCTTTTGCGTTTGAACCATTCTCTAGAACTTATCACTAGTATACTTAGAACTCAATAAGTTTAAATTCTACGCTTCTAAAAATATACGAGAGTATGAGTGAAAAGAAAAGCATTCCAAGATCTAAGATTATAGGCATGCAAGTGTATGACCCTGAAGCTTACTACGTAGGCACTGTAAAAGATGTAGGACTTGTGCCGGGAGAAACAGCTGAATTTACACTTATTATTCAGGCTAAAACAGGCGCCACAATAGAAGTTCCCTGGAAAACCGTTGAGAAAGTAGGAGACATAATTATTCTTAAAGAAAAAGTAGAAATACCGTCACCACCTACTCCGCCAGCTGCTCCTGTTGCACCAGCTCCCACACCCACGGTTGAGGGAAAAGGCAAAATATCGCTACCCTTCTTTAAGAAGAAAGAAGAGCGCATATGTCCTAAGTGCGGTAAACCAGCTACTTGGATAGAGCAGTACAAGCGCTGGTACTGCTATAACTGCAGAGAATATCTTCCACCGTAAAAAACAATTAATTCAAATTAAAAATTATTTATTTTTAATAATCTTTGTAGGGGAACTTAACTACTTCATTTTTCTTGCCTGAAGCATATATTGCTAGTATTACTTCAATAGAACGCTTGCCCTCGTATCCGTCTACATAGGGTTTTCTATCTTCTCTTACTGCCTGAGCAAAGTCTTTAATAAGTCTAGCATGATTCTCGGGTGGAACTAGCTCTGGCCGGGCCCAGGAGGCTAACTTACCTGTCTTTTCTTCCTCTATTTTGAGTTTCTTGCCTTCTGCTTCAGCAAACTTCACTGTTTCTCCTTCAATCAGTATAGCTCCTTCAGTGCCGTGAATTTCAAGTCTCGTCGGGAAGCCTGGATATGTTGCAGTGCTTCCTTCAATTACTCCTATAGCTCCGTTCTTGAATCTTATTACTGCTGCAGCAAGATCTTCTACTTCAATGTTATGTGCCACTGTGTCTATTTGAGCCCAGAGATAATCTGGCTCGCCTAGCATCCATACTAGAAGATCTATAGTGTGTATTGCTTGGTTTATTAAAGCTCCTCCTCCTTCAGTAGCCCATCTTCCTCTCCAGCGACTTTTATCATAGTATTCTTGAGTTCTATGCCACTTAACTACAGCTTCCCCTAATATTATCTTGCCGAGCTCTCCTGCATCTATCAATTTCTTCATTTTTCTGAACTTAGGGTCAAATCTACTCTGAAGAATTACTCCTAGCTTAACTCCCTTCTTTTCGGCTCTTCTTATCATTTCATCGGCTTCTCTAATGCTTATAGCCATAGGTTTATCTACAAGAACATGTAGCCCCTCGTCAATAGCATCTATGGCAATAGGGAAGTGCAGGTAGTGTGGAGTACATATTGCTACAGCCTCTATACCTGCCTTCCTAAACATTTCCTTGTAGTCTGAGTACCACTGTGAAATACCATGTTTTTCGGCAAAAGCTTTAGCTCTTTCAGGACGAGCGCTCGCTACGGCTATTAGCTCTACTACATTTTCTTCTTTTATTACGGAAACTGCCCTAGCAACAAAGTCTGCTCCTACACCGGCTCCAACGAGACCTAGTTTAAGAGGCTTCACAAAAATAATTCTTTTAGAAGAAATTTAAGCCTTTAGAGCTTAAATGCTAGCTCGGCGCGAAAATAATATAAGTTCAGACTTAAATCCCCGTCATTTTTGAAGAACCTCATGAACAGTATAATACACTTAAGGATTGCGAGTGCTAGAATTCTTAGAGAATACCGTGCAAGAGCATTTACGAGATTGAAAGAGCAAAATAGTGAGAGTTTCGGCAAAGATCTAGACAAAACTAGAAGCTAGTAGGAATAGAAAAGAATCTTTTTAAAAAAGTAATAAATAGTGAACTATACAGTAACACATATTTAACTTTAAGAAATAATTACATAATTTTAAAAGCATAGTATACTAATCAATAACAATAAAGTTTATCAGACCCTAGTAACCTCTTCATCAAGATCAGAGGGCTGCATATTCATCATTATTTTAACATTCATTCAATTAATTCTCTAGTTATATTTTCTTCATCCACTTCAATTACTGGTATATTCACGAAACGGGTATCTCTGTTTACTTCATTACCATACGATATTCTTCCTTCTAAAACATTGTAATGAATATATTTCTTGTTTATAGGCTTATCTAAGATAACATAGTATACTATAAGTTTTTGGCCAGCAGTACCATAGATATAGTAAACGTGTTTATTTTCTCCGTAAGTGCTGTGAAAAAGTAGTGGTCTTTGGCTTGTCACTATCAGTCTTACTAAGTCTTCGAGCGACTTGAACTTCATGTAGGTTATGTTTTTACTCATACTGTCATATATTTCAATTTACACTATTTATTTAAATTATTCTAATGACTCTCTGTAGCCAAATATTCTCTTTAACTCACTGGGAGAAACTTCTGTTACCTCTAGCTTAGCAAAAGACCTCTCTTCTTTCTTAGTTTTGCTCCTCTTGTCTTCTATGAGCAGTATTTTCTTCCCTGCTTTAGATGAAAGAATAGTCAAAATTACTCCAGCTAGACCCGAGTCGTAGCCTACTGCGATGTACTGCACTTCACTTAGTAAAATTCTTAAGTCTTCCTTTAGTTTAAATAACTCGCTTAGGGAAGATAATGAATAGACTCTAATAGCAGGTACTCGAATTTTTTCTTTTACAAGAATTTTCTTAGCATTTGATACTGTTTCTATGCGCTCAGGAGTAGTTAGAACTATTACTTCATACGGGTCATATTTTTTCACTATAGTGTATAGTACTGCAGGGTTTTCTCCTAGAGCCACGAGTATTCGTGTGGCTCTCGAACTCCACTCCAAGGCTATTTTACGTAGAAAAGATAGTGTTTCATGAACATAGTAGAGTCCCAGCTTACTGTGCTGGGTAACAGGCTTTGATGTAGCCTTAGCTCCGTAGACATTATCACTGATCTTATATAATATTAAAGTATTCTCAGTAAAACACGACTTATAGCTAATATCGCTTCCCTTGTAGTACTTGAATAATATTCTGTATTCTTCACCTATTTTTTCCACAGAAATTAAGTCTACTTTCTGCAAAAGACCTGTACTCAGTTCTCTGAACTTGCTTACTACATAGTTCACAAAGTCTTCTACTCTATTTGCTGGTATTCTTATTGGAAGTGTTTGTGTCAATCCTCTTTCAATGAAATCTTTCTGTTCTTCTAGTTTCCAACGTCTTTCAAGACTAGGAGTAACCATGACCGACGCTTTTAGCGCCGGAGGAAGAGACGCAGTAATCGATACTAGCGTTGCTGCAACTACTGTAAACAATAGTTCTACTGGAGATAACTTAAAGTCTACTGGAACAAGTACTTCCGCTAAACTAAATGCTTTAAATGCAATAAATCCTGCAAACATTCCGAGAGCAGATCCCACAAAACCCAAGACTGCTCCTTCGAGCGAAAAGAGATAAGCTATATTCGATGGATTTAGACCTAAGGATGCTAGTATACTTATTTCTCTTTTTCTTTCATATACATTCTCCATTATTGAAACAAATACTGTTAGAAGAGCAATCACTATCGGAATAATAAGAGACTCTCCCTTAACTACAATAACTGTAGATACAGTATAGTACTTTACTTTTCCTCCCATGTTTATGAAAACCAACGAACCGGTTAAAATAGCGGCTTTTCTTGCGTAGTCTTCTGGATTTCCCAAAACTTTTACGTAGATTTTGTAGCGCGGCAGTTTAAGGCGTTCTCCTAGTAACTCGGAACAGATAATAGTGTATTTGGCAGGAATTACTTCAAGTCTCCATGACCCTTCTTCCCGAGTTATCATTACTGGCAATATCTTTCCTCCATCAAGGTCTCTTATTTCACTAAGTTTATCTTCATCAAATATTCCTACAACAGTGGCCTCAATACCATTAATAGATACTTTATCTCCGCACTTTGCTCCAAGGGCACTCGCCATTGTTTGACTTAAGAGAACTTCACTTTCCTGACTTGGAATTTTACCCTCTATTACGGCTTCTTTTAGAGGGAGAAAATACTTTACTTCGGATGTAAAGCTTATAGCTCCTAGTGCATATACTTCTTTTTCGCCATAACTTATTTTAAACTCTTTAGAATAAGGCGAAGATTCACGTTTAATACAAATTATTTGAGGAGAATCTATATTCGAAATAGTTCTTACAAATACTATTGAAAGAGAATAATATGGAAATACACTTTCTTTAAGTTTTGTCACTAAGATACTTCCATTGTATGCTGAAGATACATAAGCTACTTCCTTTTCATAGAACCACTGAATAATAGTTAAAGTGTTTAAAGTATGTACAGCAAACGCTACAAGAGCTATAGTTAACAAAGTTAAGGTTAACCTCAATTTACGTCTCCTATTCTCCCTTAAAACTATTGATAGAGAAGCTGAAGTAGCAGCGGCGAAAGAAAATCCTTCTCTGATATAATGGTCAGGTATCTTTTCAGATAATATAAAGATTATCAGAGAGAATAGGTATATGAATAAAGGAGATATCGTAAGATAGGGATTTCCTTCAAGTAAAATAGGATATACTGCAAATATAATTAACAGTAATATAAAGTATATGCAAGAATATAATAATATTTTCTTGAACTTCTTGTCAGTTATAAATGAAGCCAAGAAGTATGAAAGAAAAACTAGAACTAATGATATAGTAGGAACAGTTAAAGTTGATCTAGTACTAAGAACATTAATTCTGTTTACTATATCGCCATATATTAGAAAAGCTTTCTTATAGGCGACAAGGGCTTCTTCCCAGTTTCCGCGTTTATAGAATTCTTCAGCTTTATTTTTAAGTTCAATCAGCTGTTCAAATAGTGTTTTACAGAACCCCACGTAAATACCTTTTCTTTCTAGTATACTCATTTGTTCTTTTAGCTTGGCTATAGAGTTATCTAAGAATATCTTGTTATATTTGCAGCTGACTTTCCCTAAATCTAATTCAATATAATCACCCCATTTTGCTTGAGTGGCATTTATACTTAATATAAAGTTATTCGTTTTTATTAATATGATTTCCCCGCTTACTGGAACTAGTACTGTTGAAGAGTTAAGTCCAAGATATCTTGCGTCGCTCTTATAGCCAAATCTCATATTATTTACTTCAAAGGAGATAGCTCCAATAGGAGAAATTTTTTCTATTTTTTCATATGGATTATATAGAGCTAAGTATTTTTTCATTACAATGAAGTATGCTTTCTTTAGTTTTATAGTAGTGTTCTTTAAGGCTATTATCTTTATTGGAAAATATGGTTTAGGAGATATTCTTGGGCCATAAATTAAACTGTTCTTGTTAACAATTATTTCACCTCTATTATTTGTCTTAACATATAACCATTTATTTCCGCTCTTCATCAAGAAAACTCCAACAACAGGGTTTTCTGAGTCCTCATCTATGAAAGTAATTTTAATAGTAGATGAGGAGGGATGAGCTATAAATTTTGAGAAGACTGGTAGTAGAACTAGCCAGACAATAATAACAATAGCGGCTTTATTTCTCATAATCTCTGCTAGAGTTTTTCTCAGCGGAGTAATAAATGTGTTCCATGTAGAGATCTTTAGAAGCCCTCTTGAAAAGAGTAGGAAAAAATATTTAGATGGCTAGTTAATGTGCGTGGGATTTAAATGGACGAAGATGTCTACGTCGTCAAAATGGATTCAAAAGGACGTATAGTAATTCCTAAAGATATCAGAGTAAAACTCGGCTTAAAAGCAGGATCTAAGATACAAGTATTTCTCAAAGAAGGCGAAATAGTGTTAAAGTATTTAAAGTGACTGCAAGCACATCTCTATTTTTTAAATCTTTTAAATACTTCTTTTCTTAACTCTCCACTAAGCCTTATTGCATATAAGTGAGGAGAATCAACGAGTATTTTTCTTGTGTACTTCATCCTCATTAACTTAGCTATTTTATCTAAGAGCTCATAAGGTATTTTGCCTTTCGGCTTTATTTTAACATAAAGCATCATTCTGCCATCTCTCTCAACTATACCTACTTTTGTGTAGAGAATATTAGTTACTCCTTCTTTTTTACATAAATCTACTATTTCTTTCCTAATATGTTGCTGCATTCTTGAGAGTACCTGCTGAGGTATTTCCACAGGCATTTTTATTTTAACAAATATTTATTTGTTTACTATACACAACACTAATTTTCTTTATGACTAGTAGCACTATACTGAGAAGAAGACTTCAGCATTAGTATCCAAGCACTAGTGAATAAAGTATAAAGCGAAACTGAGTGCAGACGACGCTATGTAGCTTAATGAGTAACCTAAAATTACTCCTACTGCAATAGCCCTACCTTCTCTCATATAAAGCCTTGGTCCTCCTAAAGCCAGAGTAGTTCTCTTGAGTATGTAAGCAAGCAGAGCTGAAAACCACATTCCGTAAAGCGATAACTCTGAAGTAGATAAAACTAGTCCTACAGGGCATATGGGGAAAGCGAGTATTTTAAGCCTTATCAGCGAGACTATAGATAAGAACAGCATACCGAGTACTAGACTTGTCCACCAATTTTCGCTGACCATTATTTTAGCGGCGTCCATTAAGAAGTCTGCTTCAGCTTTACCGTACTCGAAGACTATTGTCTTAAGGCCGGGTAAGCTCCCTATACTGTATTCATGTGCTGTTGAAATCATAGTATAGTACGCTGAGAAAAGCGAAACTGCCACCGACAATATAGTTAGCTTAGCTAGACTATTTCTAAGTACTCTGACTTCTCTAGGCCTATACCTTGGCGACGCTATTAGTCGATAGCTTTCAAGTAGAGCTACTCCCGGAGCCAGAATAGAGTAGGAGGCTTCGCCGAGAAGCAGTACTCCGAGAACATGTACTGGCACGAAAGCCTGCGACGTAGATAAACCTATGTATTCGCTCAAGTACTGTCCTAGTGCCGCGTTAAATGGTCTTGCAAGCATTACAGGTAATATAAAGCTCTCTCCTACAAGTGAAAGAATGCCTAAGTAAATGGCCATAGCAAGTATTGTAGAAAGTAGCGAGAACACAATAAGCCCTAGAGAAAATCTGTTTACAGCGGATAGTACTGAGAGTCCCGCTATAGCTAAAGCAATTAAAAGGAGAAATTTCCGTGTAGTTCTTTTAGCTAATAAGAATAGTTTTGCTATAGAGACTACTCCTAAGGAAATAAGTCCTCCGACTGTAATAGCTATATACGGCATGAACAATCCATATCGAAAGTTTTGCAAGACCCATATTCGTCGAGCTCCAAAGGGTAGTGTTAGTGGAGGGAGCAGATTCGAGTAAACAGCTAGTAGCGGGTACACAACATTAAAAATTATGTAAAAAATCCACCACGTTAGCAGAGTATCCAGTGGAAGCAAATAGCATGCAGCAATCCACAGCGGATTAATTGATAAAACTAAAACCGCGTTTTGCGCAATAAATACTCTGAGCTCTCTTACGGCCGCTAAATCTATGGTCATAGTATATCCATAGGCCTGAGGGAACGGAAACAGGGGGAACCATGGTACTGCTAGTCGAATTAAAGCCGGCAAGTTTATCAAAAATGACACTAGCGCAGAGTATAGGAAAATTCTTCTTATGAGTCCATCCCTCTTGAAAGAATCTCTAATTCCTCTGTATAATGTAATTGTAGGGAACGGCATTTCCTCTAAATCTACCAATACTGGTGCTAGAATACGGCCTGCCGAAATAGCTAGTAAGCATGCTAAGAAAGCTAACGAAAACCAGTAAAGAAGAGGTACAGTCCATACGCTCCAGTCAATAGACATAGGAGATGCCATGAGTTTAGCTAAGTACTTTCCGGGCGGTGCCCAGAAGTACGGCCTATATTCAGCTGTAAGCGATCTAAAGGGTTCTTGATAAGAAAGAAACATTGCTCTGCCGATAGATCCCGCTAGAAGCCATATTCCTCCAATAGAAGTAGACACATATATTGATATATAGACTAAAGCTACATCGAATTTGCTGGGCTTAAAGCCTAGCTCTAGCAAAAGATCAGAGAGAATAGCCAGAAGGAAGAACAGCAATATAGCTGATGAATTTAAGTATACAGGCAGCATTAATCCTAGTCCCGCACCTCTAATACATATCATTCTAACTGAAATAGAGGATAAAGTCGCTGAAATAAACACTACCAGTGCGTAATTCCTCAATATTCTTATCCTGTCTTGCTTTAATATGGCAGTACCCATACTCCCCTCTGGATAAAAGCTATTATTGAAGCAAATGAACTAACAGCTCCCCAGCCCGCAGTTAAACCTGAAGTCACGCTTCCTACATATTCTTGCCACTTATCTTTATATATTCTCGACATTAGCTGGCTACTGACTAGAGATCCTATGAATGTTGTTAGAGCAGCTGAAGGAGCTAGCGATAGACCTGCTACTAGTGAGAAGAAAAGGGCTTCCTTTTTGAAGATATATGCTGTAATATAGCCTATGCCTCCTATAATTACTCCCAGTAGTATTATATGCGGCTTAATGATCTCGCCGTGACTCATCCACGAGATGTTTAAGAGGAAATTATAGGCCGATATCTGCCAGTTATATGCTGTAGCAGGGTAGCTCCATGATGGAATAGGATGTATATACCACAGGATTGTAGTAAAAATAAAGCTGAGAGCTATGCCCATAATTACTGCTAACACTGTGTACTTGATGTAGTCTCCTGGCTTTACTCCACAGAGTACAGAAGTCTTCATGTTAGCAGTATATCCTGCTCCTCCTGGATCAAGGTATAGCGGATAAATCCACACGTCAAGACCCTTATACTTCGACGCTATTATGAGTCCTTCTTTGACATAAGGTATGTTAAAGCTGTAGACTGAGGCACCTATAGAGCTAGCTGATACTAGTGTAGAGACTAGTGGCCATAGTAGCATGAAACATGCCACTAAATACACGGGAAACTCCGGTAAAGCTAACACTAGTAGCATGATATTTAAGAAAGAAAGAGCTATAAACAGTAAAAGAGCTCTTGAAGCATACCCTCCCTTACCTTTAGTTACTTGAGCTATAGTAGAGAACACTTCTTTGACAACTTCTCTCTTCAAAATAAGCGGTATTAGTGCAGCAGAGAGAGCCACACCTATGTTGAAGCTTGTCCAGAAATTGAACGACGACCATCTAATACAGTAGGAAATATTTGACCCAGGCATCCATCTGCCTATAGGGCTACTAGTCCAGTAGCCTGTCACTACGAGCAAATGATTCCCGATTACATATACTAAGAGAGAGCCTATGAGCAGGCATAAAGCTCTTTTAATAGGAATAACTAGACCTGAAGAGAATGTAAGCAGATTAAAGTCTATGCCTAAAGTAGCTCCGGGAAGAAAATGTTCTACCACTAGAGTCAAGTCGTAGGTAAATATTGGTAGCAGAGCAGGCACTTGGCGCATAGCAAGAATAGGTATTAGTGTAGTTAATGTTGCATAAAGTATACCTATAATGGCTGATATAGAGAAAAACTTGACTTTAACGGGGTCTTCTCCTACTACTGCTGAAAGACCATCAGCTACAGCTACTTGCATAGGAAAGTCAAGCTTCTCTTTGACTACCAGTAATTCATATCCTATATAACCTAAAGCAAGTCCCGATACAGTACTAATAAGAGATGTTGTAACAAAAATCGCTACTATAGGAGCAAAAGTAGGCTGAATGAAACTTCTTATATTCAAAGCTACTAATGGCTCTTGGGGAAACCACCATATAATTTTGGTGAAACTGAACTCTTTCGAGAAAGGGCTCCACACTATATAGCTGTAGTAGAGAATATTGTAGAATAGAAGAGCTTGACCAGTAATAACAGGCAATAGTACCTGTATTAAGAATGCTTCACTTCGAGTAAGCCTTTTCCCTAGCCAAAGAGCTATTTCTGAAACAGCTATTACTATAAGCCAAGCGTTTATTTGTGAAAATCCCGCTCCTATTAGATTCGAGTAAAGTATTAGAGGAATAATTATCGCTGAGAGAATAAAGAGAATAAGAAAAACTGCACTACTCCTCAAGCTTCTCACCCTCTTTTTCCCTCAACTTGTTTTCAATAAGCTCAACTATATCGGGTACAATACGTCTTTTAATTTTCTTAGCACCTAGGCCTTTGCCTGCTATCTCTAAGACTATATATGTTTCTCCATCTACTGTAATTGGCTTAAATACTATTTTATAGAAGAGGAAAAGTTCTCTAGGCAGTATTTGAACTAATAGAGCAAGATACTCGCCTGTTCTTTTTCTACGTTTAATCAAATACCCGTGTTCTTCTGTCAAAGCCTCTTTGACGACCTCTTCGATGAAATCAAGAGCTCTAGGTAAAGGCTCTTCTATTTTAATCCTATATTCGACTGGAACTGCCTCTATAGCAGCTTCTCTTAATTCTCTTACTTTCCTCGAGAAAGCCGTCGACAGTGAAACTGGAACAAAGCCTATAAGACAGCTAACTATAGGCGCCAAAGTTATGACACTAGGCTCACATAAACCAAGTTCAGCTAAAGCTAAGTGTACTACATAGCCTAGGATTCCTCCTATGAAGCTTGCTTGAAGAGCATCAGATGTAGTAAACTCCTTTTCTACCGATGCGACTATAAGAATAATTGACGAAAAGAAAAGTACAAGTATTAAGAAGAACCGATTTATTATCTTGAATCCGAGTGCATGATGAGCTGCGACAATATATCTTTCACCGTCTACTGACAAATAAACGTAGACTCCATCAAAGATATAAGCTAGACGACGTGCGTACTCTACTAAAAGCTTACTGTTGTTAAACGATATAGCTACACTATAAATATTGCCGTCCATTTCGCGGGCTAGTTCATCCGGCACTATAACTATGTACTTGGGAGCTGTATGTACCGGAATTTCCTCACTCCTAGGAATCATTATGTCTCTCGGAGTTATTAGCTCTCCGTCTAGGTCTTTAAATACACTCAACATGCTTTCATTAAATATCCCTACCACTTTCAGCCTAAGTCCATATAGTACAACTTCGTCTCCAACACTAATATTTAGTGTTTTAGCTAAGAAAGAGCTAACTATACACTCCTTCGCGAATTCACTACTAAACCAGCCTCCCTTGACTATAGCTTTTTTTATGTTCGATATCTTCACTTCCTCTAATCCCAGCCCTAAGAACGCTTTGAGAATAGTCATATTGCTTACTCGAACTTCACCATAGTGAGGATAAGCCCATACTCTCATAGAAGAGTACCCGCCGAGAGCTTTGACTTCGCTCCTGATTATATCGTATTCAGCCTCACATAGAACACTCCACGGAAAAGTCCTTATCATTATGCCGCTATAAGACCCTTTGGCCCCTAGCCTAGCTTCACTTATATGAGTTACATATGTAAGATTACCAGACATAAAGAAACTTACTGAAGTGGCAAGAGATAAGAGAAGTATTTCTGCAAAAACTCTGCGAGAAAATACTCTAGGAGGCTTTCTTTTAATCTTCATTATTTGAGAAAGAAAAGTCTTAAGTAGCGATATGACAACAACTATTATTACTAACAGAGCTCCAGCTGAAGGAACTATAAAGAGGCCTAAAGAGCATGCTCTTACAGACGGGTGACATAGCGAAATTACGAATAGCGATAAAGCAAAACAAGTAAATGCAACAGTATTAGACGACTTTCTAAACAAAAGCTTCAATCTCATAGAAGCTATGAAAAGCAGTACAACAATAACTATTAGTGCAAAACCTATGTCTCCTAACAGAAACTGGAAAGAATTATACGCATGGGCCTCCATAGCCCACGCTCTTAACATCGACGCATAGGCTACTCCATACTTTTTCTCTCTTAGAAGTCTTCTGCTTTCATTTATTAAGACTCCTGCTTCTTTGTGATAGTCTAGAACTCTATAGCTGTATACTCTGAGCGTCTTTATCCTATAGTCTAGTATTGTATAAAGAGTACTTGCTGCCACAAGAGGAAAGTTCTCTAACAAAATTTGCTTACCTTTCTCAATAGAGTAGCCCTTTCCTAAAGGATTCTCGGGAGAAGCATTATTTATTACTGCGACTACATCGAGTCCTCTTTTCATAACTACTTCTATTCTTGTGCCAGCTGGAAGAATAAGTACTTGAGAATACCAGTACCAGTATTGAGGCCCCCGGCTTATCAGCGCCGTATGATAAGTAGCATTAAGAACCGAGAAAGACAAATATCCTGGAATAAAGAACCTAGGATCATATGCATTAGTAATAACAAGTGAGCCACAGTCAGTTATTCTAATGTTTACTTCAGAAATAGTCTTATAGACACTAACACCGAAAAGCATGGGCAGTACAGGCCCTAATCCACCATACTCATTAGCTGCTTCAACAGTTCCTTCTTCATTTAGCCTAAATCCTAAAAGCCAGTAGTATCCACTGTATCTCACTCCCTTAATTATGAAAGTCCCATTAGAGTCTGTTAGCACTCCTATGTGATAAGGCCACATAGGTAAAGCCACTATAGCTGAAACTGGTTCAAACCACCCCTTTGTTCTATTGTACCTATACACTCTTCCCTTTATGTACGAAAATCCGTATCCTACACCTCTTGTAGTAGGGGTTGAGGAAGGCATTTTCTCTGAATCCTTTGTAAAACAATAGATGATAGAGAGAGCTATTTTAGCTTGTTTTTCCGCAAAATCTATGTCTGCATGCTCTAAAGTATCATATGGCGTGTATAGCCATGGTCTAAAGCTGTAAAATGTTCTTAAAGTGAAAGCAGGTATGCCTGTTAAAGCGAATACTTCGCTGTCTAAGAAACAGGGAATTGGCTCGTAAAAGAAGTACGTAAGCGACAATGTATCGTATACAAATACTTTTTCTCCAAGAGCCTCATCTATCGAATCCATGTATCTGATCATACGGTCTCTTACCCACCTATATCTAGCCTCATAGCCTGGAACAAAGGCCAACAAGTTATAAAACAAACCATAGTACTGTGCAGCTAGCTCTGAGCCTGTCCAATCTAAATCAAGCTCTACTACAAGCCTTATTCTAACTCCAAGTTCGTTAAAATGCACTGAAACATATTCTCTAGCCCCAGCCAAAGCCAAGCCATGAGCCCCAGTAATCAAAATTGCTATACTTCTCTTAGGCTTTAACTTAAGGAAGAGTCTAGCTAGTTCAAGTACAAGAGCTACGTTAAATGCTTCTGAAGCCCCCGGAGCTTTTGCTGGAACTGGAGAAAGAGAGTCTACATGAGCTACTATACACACAGCCTCCTTAGACAAAATTACATCTGTTCCCGGAATCATGGCCACAATATTTGTAGCAGTTACTTCACGCCACTCGACCTTAGAATATATTTTTACATGATACCCCTTTTCAGCGTACTCAATTAATTTTTCTCCCACTTCTTTATCAACATATAGTCTAGGAAAATATGCTGGCATATGAAAGACTTTGAGCCAGGCATCGAACCTCAAAGTAGACTTATTCTCTATGAAAACTACAGCTTTAGCACCCAAGGAAAAAGCATTCGTCCAGAACCATCTACAGTTGAAATCCAGTAAAACAATAGATCCCTCTAAATCTCTTCCGTTGAAATCAAGAAGCTTTCCTTTACCTCCGTAAACGATTCTCCCCTTGTAATCAATATTAGACGTCACAATCATGTTGGGCCAAAGCGCATGAGCCTCTAAAACTTCGCCTGTCTCAATAACCTTTATATATACTTTTTCTTCTATAGGAGAAGTTACAGAAAAATTCTCTAGAATATACCCTACGCCGATTTTCCTAAAGTATTCAGCTATAAATCTAATTGCCTTATAGTAGCCTGGATAACCTGGTACACGAGATCTATAGCTAGAGAGTACTTTAGTATAATTCCACACTCTATTGAAGTCTATTGAAGAAATAAAGCTTCTAAGATCAAAAGGATTTTCTTTGCCCAGTACTTCGGGCTGAAGAAATACTAGAAGTATCATCAGTAGCACTAGAGCTCTGTATAATTCCTTCATCTTAGACGTAGGGCTTTCTCTAAGCCACTAAATATAAAACTTATCTCTTCAGAATAGATGTAATTTTACGGCTCTACTTCAGTTCTGTAAATAATTAAGCTCTTAATCAGCCCGGAAACCTCAAGTCACCGCTCCTATCTGCAATGGCTCATCATCTAAGAGGATATTGCGCTCTACTCTGATATAGTTTTCGCATAGACTGGTCTTCAATTAAATGATGAAAATCTATTCCTCTATTATGAGAAAAATTTAAATATTTTACTTAAATAATAGCTCCCAAAAGGGTGTCGGCTGTGGGAAAATTTATAGATAAACTTGTTAACGCGCCCATAGCTCTCACCTTCGAAGACATAGTATTACTTCCTTCGAGAAGTAGTGTAGAGCCTCGAGAAGTAGACTTATCCACTAATATAACTGTAAATATTAAGGCACATATACCGATAGTTTCCTCTCCCATGGATACCGTTACCGAAGCAGAAATGGCAATAGCTTTAGCGAGGCTAGGCGGACTAGGCATAATTCATAGAAACTGTTCTAGAGAAAATCAAGTTGAATTAGTTAAAAAAGTTAAAGAAGCTCCTGTATTCCCTATAAAGTACGTTTACCTAGAAGCCACCTCTACTGTTGAGGAAGCATACAGAAAGCTTGTAGAGCTGAATACCGAAGTTCTACCTGTAGTCGACTCCAACGGTTTATTCCTAGGGTATTTTAAGTACAGCTGTATAAGAAAAGCTGAAAGCAAAGATCCTGTAGCTAAGTACGTTGTCAAAGATGACGTTCTCAGAAAGGAAGAAATACTCAGAGCAGACAAAATTCACTTGAAGAGCTTTCTAGCTATAGTAGACAGTAACGGAAGATACTGGGGAACACTAGATAACGGCCTTAACGGCGAAATAACGCCTTTAGTAGACGAAAAGGGAAGACTAATGGCCGGTGCAGCCATCTCTCCCTATGACTTGAAAAGAGCAAAAATGCTTGAAAAATGGGTAGATGTACTGGTAGTAGATGTAGCGCACTTCCATAACCTCAACTGCATTAAGGCTACTAAGAAACTTCTTCGTGAAATAAGCGTAGACATTGTCGTAGGCAATATTGGAACATATGAAGCATGCGAAGATATACTAACCATGCTTGAGAACGTAGCGGGGCTGAGAGTAGGAATAGCCAGCGGAAGCATATGCTCAACTGGAATAGCTACTGGTGTAGCTGCTCCAACACTCTTTGCAGTAGCTAACGTCAGAGATGCTCTTGAAGACTATGGGGTAGCGCATATACCGATAATAGCTGACGGTGGAATAAAGACACCGGGTGACGCAGCTAAAGCGCTTGCTGCAGGTGCCTCTGCTGTAATGCTGGGTCGAGCCCTCGCAGGTACAGATGAAGCCTGTAGTCCGCTAATACCGGTCGGCTCGCGTCTATACAAGCTTTACAGAGGAATGGGTAGTAAAAGTGCCTTAGCAAAAAGGTACTCTATGGATAGATATTCTTTGCCTTCAAAGAAAATAGCGGAAGGAGTAGAGGGATTAGTACCTTACAGAGGTTCTGTAGCGAGCGTCGTAGAAGAATTTAAAGGAGGTCTACAAGCCGCACTAGGGTATGTTGGAGCACGCAACATTAAGGAACTCTGGTTAAAAGCCAAGTTCGCTAAATTAACTCCAATAGGGCGTAGAGAAGTACTTCCACATGACATTTTAACTAGCCTATAACTATGCAGAATAACTGGAGACCTTACTTTACACACGACACAACTCTTGTAATTAACTTTGGAGGACAATACGCTCACCTGATAGCCCGTAGAGTAAGAGAACTCAAAGTATACTCTGAGATAATCCATTACGCTGACTTCTCTGAGGAAACTTTACGTGAAATAAAGCCTAAAGCAATAATACTTTCAGGAAGCCCACTGAGCCCTCCAGACATTGATCCCAGTAAACTGAAAGTAGTTCTCCGCGGAGAAATACCAGTTCTCGGGATATGCTATGGGCATCAGCTGTTAGCCTACATGCTTGGAGGAACTATAGCTAAAGGTCCTGGAGAATATGGAAAAACTTTAGTAAAAATTGTTAAAAGAAATGCTCTTTTCGAGAACTGGAATCAAGAAGAAGTAGTCTGGATGAGCCACCGAGACCAAGTCAAATCGCTACCCGAAGCACTTGAAATTTTAGCAGTTTCAGTAAATAATGTTATTGCAGCATTCAAAGTGAAAAACAAACCCATATATGGAGTTCAGTTTCATCCCGAAGTTTCTCATACACCTAAAGGTCTTCTCCTACTCAAAAATTTTCTCTACACTATAGCGAAGTGCAAAGCCTCCTGGAATCCTCAGCAAGTGATAGAAAAACTTGTGAGTGAAATTAAAGCAAAAGTAGGCAGTAAAGAAAAGGTTCTCTGTGCAGTTAGCGGAGGAGTAGATTCTACAGTAACAGCAGCATTAGTTCAAAGAGCTATAGGAGACAGACTAGTAGCAGTTTTTGTAGACCACGGACTGCTGAGAGAAGGAGAAGTAGAGATCACTCTTAATTTGCTAAAGAGGCTTAAAGTAAACTATATCTTCGTAAATGCAAAGGAAAGATTTCTCTTTAGACTGAAAGGCGTAAAAGATCCCGAAGAAAAGAGGAAAATTATAGGAGAAGAATTTGCTAAGATATTTAAGGAAATTGTCGAAAGAGATTCTTCCATTAAGTGGCTAGCTCAAGGCACAATTTACCCCGATGTAATTGAGAGCGGCAAAGTAAAGCACTCAGCCAGAATTAAAAGCCACCACAATGTAGCAGGTTTACCGAAATGGTTTAATTTAAAGCTTATAGAGCCTTTAAAATACTTCTATAAAGATGAAGTACGGCAAATAGCTAAAGCATTGGATCTGCCGGATTCTCTCATAAAGAAGCATCCTTTCCCCGGACCAGGACTCGCTGTCCGCATAATAGGTGAAGTAAATGAGAAAAAACTAGAAATTGTTAGAAAAGCCTCTAAAATAGTTGAAGAAGAGCTGAAGAAAAACGGAATCTATGATAAAGTGTGGCAAGCTTTCGCTGTAGTAGGAGAAGATAAATGGGTAGGAGTTAAAGGCGATAAGCGTGCTGAAGGATACATTGTCACAATAAGAATTGTAGAAAGCATAGACGGTATGACCGCAGATTATGCAAAACTACCTTATAGTATTCTCGAGAAAATAGCCAGCAGAATTTACAACGAAATAGATGATGTCACCATGGTAACTTACGCAATAACTCCTAAGCCTCCTTCAACTATTGAGCCCTGTTAACCATGACAATTATATATTTATAGCTAAATTCGAGTAATATCTGTAGCACATGGAGCTATCAGCTCCAATACTAAAAAAATATCGACTACCCAATATAGGGATACACTTTATCGATAGAGAAAAAGAAATCTCCAGTATACTGGCTCTAGAGGATTTCCAGACTCATGCTATAATAGGTCCCAGAGGCTGTGGAAAAACTAACTTGATGCACGTTATATCATATTTACTTAAAGAAAAAGGAGATACTCAAGTAACATACATAGGCTATATGAGAAGAGGACTCAACTTGTATACTCAAATATATTCAACAAACTCTGGAATATCTAAGGATATAGCTAAATGGTCCAAAAAATACTTCAGAGTAGTCGATAGATTTTCATATCCAGCTAAAGGCTTAGAACTACTGGGATTTATAGACCCCTATGCGCCTTTAAGAATATCAACTAAAATAAAGTTCATATTTAAGAAAAGACTTAAATTAAAGCACATAATTATTGTCGACGGCCTGGACGAAGTACTAAGTGACCAGAATACAATTAAGGTCGTCAATAAGCTTGGTCAGGAACTACGCGGCAAACTCTCTGAATCCATTAAGAAAGCGGGTGGCACTATAAAAATACTAGCCGTATTTTCAAGAAATATTTTAGGTTTACCAAAAATAGAACTAAATATTTTATGGAACTTCGATAAGAGCACTTATGAAAAGTTTCTGAGCGAAGTATCTTGCCCCCTTGACTTCAGCGAATTATGGACTTTATGTGGAGGAAACTTGGGGTTAACAGTAGAGCTCCTTAACTTAAAGTGGAATCTCGAAGCCTTTATCGAGCAGAATCTCGAGTATGTGAAGAGAGCTATAGAGAAGTATTCATTGAATAGAAGACGATCTTTAGCAGATATTTTGAGTGAAATGAAGGAAGCAGAAGAAGTAGATATTTTAGCTGAAAAAGATTTATGGAAAATACTTGAACAGCACTACTTTACTATAAGTATTCCTGAAGGAAGGAGACTTTCAGAAATAACTAAAGAGAAGTGGATTGGCGAAAAAGCTGCTTGGCAAGCTCCTATTTACATGTACTGCTTTAAGGCAATCCTTTCTAAAGGCGTCAAAGCCTCGACTGAGGATGTTGTGAAACTGTTTAAGTAGGAGGAAAGTATTTTAAACTGTGTTTAAAGTAGCGCTCGCTCAAATAGCTTCTGTAGAGAACAAAGAAGATAATTTAAATAAAATCTGCAAAATAATAGAAAATTATAGTAAACTATCTGATTTAATATTATTTCCAGAGTATTCTATGGCTTACTCAAAGCCTTTTAATAGAAAATTTGTAGAAAAAATAGCAGAGCCGCTCGATGGCCCGTTCTTGAGCAAAGTTAAAGAAACAGCCAAAGGAAAAGAGGTCTATGTAGCTGTAAATGTTCATGAAAAAAGAAATGATAAAATATTTAATTCTACAGTACTTATTAGCGATAAAGGTGAAATAAAGGCTATATATAGGAAAATACATCTTTTTGACGCATTTAAATACAGAGAATCTAAGGTCTTCTCTCCAGGAGAAGAAATAGTTATAGCTGATGTACGTGGAGCTCCTGTAGGTTTTGAAATATGCTACGATATTCGTTTCCCAGAATTAGCTAGAATTTTAGCACTTAAAGGAGCTAAAGTAATAGCAGTAAGTGCCGGATGGTACAGAGGTCTTCTCAAAGAAGAACAGTGGTTTACTTTACTCAAAGCGAGAGCTCATGAAAATGGAGTTTTTGTTGCTGCTTGCTGTCATGCAGGAGAAGATTTTATAGGAAGAAGTATTGCCGTAGACCCTCTAGGCTATGTTATAATAGATTTAGGTATAGGTGAAAAAGTAGCTGTAATAGACTTAGATTTAAATAGAGTAGAAGAAGTTAGGAAAATAGTTCCAGCAATTTATCAAAGAAAACTGGACGTTTACAGAAAATACGGTCTTACTTAATATAATATATTCCTAGCCCCGAATATTAAGTGTGAGTATGAAAAATAAGCTTGAAGGCTGGAGAATACATGGAGCAATTCCTCCGCAGTACCTTTTGTCTCAAAGAAAGTTCCTTAAAGTAGTTTTAGACCCTCCTTCCTTTGAGCCAGGGTCTTGGCGAGGCGCAGGAAACGTGGTAGTAGACTATGATTCACACGAATTTTGGATGACCACTAGACCTAGAAAAGTAGGCGTGAGAGGCTATGCTGTTGAAATATACAGGTCTACTAACGGCGAAGACTATAGTCTAGTAGCCTACATTAGTAAAGAAGAAGTATCCGAACTCTGCGGAATTAAAATAAATAGTATTGAGGGACAGCAGCTCCTCCGAGACCCTCTAACAGGAAAATATTACCTTTACTTAGCAATAGACGATGCTGAAAGAAAAGGCTGGTGCACTTTACTCTTAGCTGCAGACGACCCTAGAGGCCCTTGGACTTCTCTCGGAGTAGTTTTAGAGAGGGGAACCGAGTACGACTCCCTTGAAGCCAGAGACGCTACAATAAGTTTTGTTGACGGAAAGTACTTTGCCCTATATAAAGCTAATAACGGTAAGAAAGTAAATGTAGCTCTTGCTGTTAGTAGCGACGGAATACATTGGAGTAAGCTTGGTGTATTAAAAATAGACGGCGATTCTCAACCAGATTATCTTCTTCTTTACGGAAATATTTTCTCGACAGGACTAGGACCAATGTTTGTTGGTGTAGCAAGCCGTACTGTTATAAACGGTGCTGCTGTAGCAAAACACTTCGAATCCTATATTATAGACTACAGGTCATTGAACTTAGAGACAGTTTTCATAGGAGAATGGAAGCCTATGTCTCCTTTTGAGCGCAGAGACTATCCAATACACAGCTATGTAGACATAGTTTACGACCCATTTGAAGAAAGATACCTGATATACGTTGAATCAATAGATCCTACTTACAGCAAAGACCTTGGAGTGAACCTAGAAGTAGATAGAGTAATATTATATGAAGTATCTCTCTAGCTCTTTTTTCATATCGGAAATAAAGTCTTCGGGTTTTTTGCCGCACTTTACTTCAAGAACAATACATCTATTGTACATTCTCTCCTTTAAGACTTTAACAAATCTACGTAGGTCTAGTAGTCCTACATATGGCGGCAAGTGTTCATCCTTATTACCGTAGTTGCTATGAAGATGAATTTGAAAAACTATATCGTAGTTCTTTTGGTACTCGTCTACAGGATCCATGCCTACTATAAAGTAGTGACCTATATCGAGTGTAGCCTTTAAGTAATCTGAGCCTACTTTAGATATCACTTCTCTTATCTGACTCAGTGTGTGAATTAACCCTCTGCCCCAGCCGTTTTCTAAACATAAGTACACTCCAAGAGCTTCCGCGTAAGAAGAACATTCTCGAAGAGCATAAACAAGTCTATCGGTGCTCTGCTCATCGTATTTTCTTCCCGAATGAACTACAACTATATCTGAGTCTAGAGAATATGCTAAATCTATACTCGATTTAACTATTTCTATACTCTTTTTTAATTCTTGCAAATTAGGTAGAGTTAAGCTAGCTTGTTCAGGCGCATGTACTGTAAAAACTACATTAAGTTTTTTGAGCCCCTGTACGTTTACTGTCTTCAGCTCTTCGTAGCTTCTAATAAATATTTCTACTACATTGAAGTACTTTGCCGCAATTCTTGCAGCATCAATCAGTTTTCCTTCAATACCCCACGTAGATATTCCTAAATTCACTTGAACTACTTTCTCTCAGAGTCCTTAAATGTAGCGCTTACTTCCTAAGTTTTATTTACTTCTCAGAAGAATACTACATGTGAAAGAAGTAGTTTTTACAGAGAAGGCTCCTAAGCCAATAGGCCCTTACTCTCAGGCAATAAAAGCAGGACCATTTCTTTTCGGTGCAGGACAAATAGCAATTGACCCTGAAACAGGGAAACTTGTTGGAGAAAACATTAGAGAGCAGACAAGAAGAGTTCTAGAGAACATAAAGAGTATTCTTGAAGCAGCTGGCTATACTTTCGAAGATGTTGTAGCTACCTTTGTTTACTTGAAAGACTTAAAAGATTTTCCCGAGTTTAATGAAGAATATTCTAAGTTCTTTAAAGAAAAACCTCCAGCGAGAACCACTGTTGAAGTATCTAACTTACCTAAAGGCGCGTTAATTGAAATAAGCTTCATTGCCTACAAAGAAAGCTAAATATCGATAATCTTCACATCGAGCGTCTTTAAGTCAACAATAGCTACCGACGATATTCCCGTAAGTCCTCCGAAGACTTCCCCGGGGTTGAGTATAATTACTTTTTTTCCATTTTTCTCTAGTACCCTATAGTCTTTTTCATGAGTGTGTCCGTAGACAACTAAATCGTATTCACCTGTGTCAGCAATAGCGTCAACGAATATTCTCGTGAACTTTTTATTTCCACAGCCATGAAGGAGAACGATTTTTCTTCCACTGAGCTCCAGCTCTAGTGGCTGTCCATGTAACTCAAATCCGTAAGACATAGCTATTTTATACAAGACTGGTTTTTCGCAGTCGTTGTTCCCGAAAACTCCTATTAGCTTTACTCCAGCTTCTGAGAACTTCTTCAAAGTAAAGGGAGCTATATAGTCTCCAGCATGCAGTATTAGTTCAACTCCATGCTCTTTAAAAACTTCAACTGCTCTAGATACTTTACTTAAGTTATCGTGAGAATCAGATGCTACTCCTGTAATCATAGGTAAGTATTGTCTCAGAGTTTATTAAATCTTAATCGCTAACACTAATGTAATGCTGTTCGAGTACAGTAGAGTATATGTTTTCGACATAGACGGCGTGCTAGTAGATGTAAGAGATAAAATAAGAGCAGTTATGGAAGAGTTAGGTGTTTACGCAAAAGATCCTCGAGACCTTGATATCAAAACACGGTCTAAGTTTTGGAAGCTGTTTTTGTCAGAAGAGTACATTATATACGATAAGCCTAGACAGGTTGGAATAGACCTCCTTTTAGATAGAATAGAGAAGGGGCATGTAGCTATAGTTACCGGTAGACCAGCTAGTCTTAAGAGGGCTACTTTAAGAGAGCTGAAAGATTACGGCGTGCCTGTATCTAAAATATCCTTCTTTTTTAGAAGAAGAGAAGATTTTAGAAAAGATTATGAAGTAAAGTTTGAGATAATAAAGTCTCTCAAAAATGTTTTAGAAGTTCACGATGATTCTATTGAAGTATTAGAATATTTAGCTAGATTTCTTAAAAACACAAAACTCTATTTACATTTTGACGACAGCTTTACTCTTTTTACGAATAAATCTGCTAGTCTTAAAGAGCCCAGGGTATAGCAGTAGACTTGTGAGAGCAAAGCACGTTACCATAACCCAGTCACTTAGAGTTAAAGGCCATGTCTTGAAAATATAGCGTAGAAACGGCACATATATTACTGCTAGCTGGAGTATTAGCGATAAAATAACTGCTAGAACAAGGTACTTGTTTGCAAACAAAAGCTTGATATTCTTAAAGACATATTGAGTATCAGATCTACAGTTGAAGGAAAGTATTAACTCGAATAGAACAGCCTGAGTGAAAGCTATGCTCCTAGCTTCATCTAGATTTCTTCCAGTTATCAATGCTAGCCAGAACGGTGTAATCCACGCGAAGAGAGCTACTAAAACCGATACAGCTATGAATAGCTCCATGTCTTTGTACACAGGTTCATTAGGGTCGCGAGGAGGTCTTTTCATAATTCCTGGTTCAGGCGGATCTAAGCCAAGCGCAAGGGCTGGCAGACCATCCGTTAAGAGATTAATCCACAGTATTTGTATAGGTGTAAAAGGTATAGGCAGATCCATCGTAGAGCACGTGAAAACTACTAGTATTTCGTCCCAGTTAGCGGAGAGCAGTAGGCGGAGGAACTTCCTTATATTTTCGTAGATTCCTCTTCCTTCCTCTATTGCCGCGACTATTGTGACGAAATTGTCGTCTGCTAGCACTATGTCTGCTACTTCTCTAGTTACATCGGATCCTCTCTGCCCCATAGCTATTCCTATGTCTGCTAGCTTGACTGAAGGCGCGTCATTTACTCCGTCGCCAGTCATAGCTACTATGTGTCCCTTCTTTTTGAGAAGCTTCACTATTCTTAGCTTGTGTTCAGGCGATACTCTAGCGTATACACTGACTTTATCTACTATTTCGTAGAGCTCATCGTCGCTCATTTTATCTAAGTCTTCTCCTGTGAGAGCTAGAAAATCGTCTCCTTCTATTATTCCGACTTCTTTAGCTATAGCTACTGCCGTCGACTTGTGGTCTCCTGTAACCATTATTACCTTGATTCCAGCTTGCTTTGCTAGCACAACGGCTCTCTTTACTTCAGGTCTCGGCGGATCTATCATGCCGACTAAGCCTAAGAAAATCATGTGGGACTCTACTTCGTTTTTAGGCGTATTTTCGCTGAGCTCTCTATAGGCTATGGCGAGAACTCTGAGTGCGTTATTCGCTAGCTCTGATGCTTTCTTCAGTATTTTCTCTACATCGTCTTGAGTCATTTTCCTTATCTCGCCATTAACCATTATTCTGTCGCACAAAGAAAGCACTACTTCGGGTGCTCCTTTCATAAACGCCTCTTTCTTCCCGTCGACTAAGTGTATTGTAGTCATTCTTTTTCTTTCGGAATCAAAAGGTACTTCATCTACTCTAGGCCACTTTTTCTCAAGATTGCTCTTATCGAGGCCTGTTTTCGCGGCGAGAACTATTAGGGATCCTTCAGTAGGATCTCCTATTATTTTCCACTCGCCGTTTTCTTTAATGAGTTTTGAGTCGTTGCATAGAAGACATACTTCGAGAAGCTTTCGAAGAGTTCTACTCGACAGAGGATCTATCTGAGATCCCTTGTAGACAAACTTTCCTTCAGGAACATATCCTGCTCCCGTTACTTCGATTTCCTTGAAGTCAGCGTAGACTCTAACTACTGTCATCTCGTTTTTTGTTATTGTACCGGTTTTGTCTGTACAGATTACAGTAACACTGCCAAGTCCTTCTACTGCCGATAATCTCCTGACTATAGCGTTTCGCTTAGCCATTCTTTGGACACCCAAGGCTAAAGTTACCGTAACTACTGCGGGAAGACCTTCAGGAACAGCTGAAACAGCTAGGCTAACAGATGTCATAAATGCTTCAAAGGGGTCTGTTCCAAAGAAATACTCGTCGAGAAATACTATTACTGTCAAAATAGTGACAACAGCTACTAGGACTCTACCTAAGTGCTCCATTTTACGTTGCAGAGGAGTTACTTCTTTTTCCTCTTTTTGAACAGCTTCAGCTATTTTTCCAAAAACTGTCTTAGACCCTGTAGCTGTAACTACAGCTTTTCCCCTACCGTAGGTGACCAGTGTCCCCATGAAAACCATGTTTTTCATATCCGCTATCTGCAGGCTTTCTGCTTCAATTGGCTCAGAGGTCTTGTCTATTGGAACAGACTCACCTGTCAATATAGACTCGTCTACGCGCAGGTTCATCGCCTCGATTACTCTAGCGTCTGCGGGCACTCTATCTCCGGCTTTGAGAACTATTATGTCTCCGGGAACTATTTCGCGTGCAGGTATAATTTTCTCTATACCATTTCTAATAACAGTGGCTTTCGGCGCCGCTAGTTTTTTGAGCATTTCAACAGATTTCTCTGCACGATACTCTTGAATAAAGCCGAGAATAGTATTGATTATCACTATCGCCAGAATAGCGAATGCATCCTTTACTTCGCCTAAAAGAAACGATACTATAGTAGTTACTACTAAAAGCAAAACAAGTATGCTCTTAAACTGGTCAATGAATATGTCGAGAGGGCCCCTTTTCCTGCGCTCAGGAATTTCATTGAACCCGTATAGCTCTAGTCTTCTCTTAGCCTCCTCTTCGCTAAGGCCCTTCAAACAAGTGTTCAATTTTTCTAGTACATCTTCCACTGTAAGTTTAAACCATTTAATCGAAGACATTCCCCCTCTACCTATCTGAGAGAACTAATATGCGTTACGCTAATCATATCAAGTAAATATTAAATCAAAATAAAGAAAAGTGAAATGCTAAAATATTCTCTAAATATTTTAGTAGGGCGCTCCCCAAATGCTTCTGCCTATGAGCAGTATTGCTACTGAGAGACCTACTGCTAGTCCTGTACCACAGAACAGTCCAGCTATTATTACTGATCTCAGTACTTCCCAGCGCTCTTTACCTACTTTCTTCTCAATGTATCTCCCTACAAGTGCTCCAAGGAAGTAGTTTAGAGCGAATGGCGGGACCATGCCTGCGCCAGCTACGAAGCCTAAGTAGTTGAACGGCAGCTTGAATTTCTCTGCAATAGCGCTTACAACGAATATCAGTACTGTTGCTCCAAGTATCTGGTCAGGCTTGAATATCTGAAATGATCTCGAGACCCAGAGAGCGAAGTTTAGAGACTGCACTGGCCATGAAATAGCTGTCCACGGATACATTGCTGAAGGTATAGGAGCCATTGACCAGAATAAGCTCCAGAACACGAAGCTCGCGAAGATTATTATCGGTATGGCTATTACTGATGCCTTGTAGTAGTCAATAGGCTTTGTCTTAGTTAGCAGAGCTACTTTAATCCTGTGTGCTATTATACCAGCCGCTGTAGTTGTCTTACATGGAGCCATCCAGGGGTCTACGAAACCTGGAGGTGTTGTAGCCAGCAGAAGTGCTTCACGTATATAAGGGATACCTGTACCTATTCCTATTTCAGCAACCATTCTTCCTACTAGTATTGCCTGGAGGAATGGTACTACTGCCCATATGAAGACCCATACGTACCATATCTGCGGCACTAGCAGACAGTCTATCGCTATTCCTAAAACTATACCTGTGATCCACATCGCTAAAACGTACTTCAGTGAAAGGTATCCTTTGGCTCTAGAAACCTCTGTTAGTCTCCTTAAGCTTTCGAGAGCTTTACCCATGTACTTGAGCGATCTTGCGAAGATATACAGCGATGCGCCTAGCGAGAGTCCTATGAGCGGGCTAGCCCATATATTGTACATGCTTCTCTGCCATAGCCAGCTTATGCTTAGCCCTGGTGTCCACTCTCTCTGCCACTCAGCGAAAGCTGGTAGCGGTAGCTTTAGTGCCAGGAAGTTTCCTATAACGAAGGTTGTTAAGCTTCCGATGAAAATCCACATAGCGGCGTCGAATGGCACTACCCAGCCTACTACGAACATTGAAATGTCTGTAGCTAAGCCGAACATTGCTCCTGGCAGTACTTTCTCTATGAGGTACGTTAGGTCTATCCAGGGGTAGGGTATGAAGTATATCTTCGTCTTGAGAAATGTTTCAGTTATGCTGGGTATTCCGTACAGTATGAATTCGTAGATAAATCCAATAACTGCTGCTACCGAGAACCAAGTTATTTTCTCAGGTGTTCTCTCTGTTAGTGTCGTTATTGCCTGAGCGTCGATTGGAGCTACTGGGTATGGCAAGTTCTCTATTTCGATGAACAGCTGAATAAGTATGAATGATAACGCGAAGTCTATAAGCGTTCCTGCGGCAAAGCCTATTAGTGATACTGCTATAGGCATGGCCCACTCAAGAGCAATAAATGTTCTGAATACTGCTCCGTAGCTTGTCAGCGGTGGAGCAGCCCATGTAGGTATCTTGTCGGCCAGCCCGAATAGCTTAGTGTAGGGTGCTTCTCTCAAATACAGATTGTATATTAATCCGCCAAAGTAGGGCGCGTCGAATGCTACCATTTCGGCCATGAAGTATATAATGAAGGCTTCCTGGCTTGTGACATATCGGTAGGCGAATCGTCCTACCTCAGTAAATAGAAGTAGAGTTATGAAAACAGGTATGAATCTCACTACGTCGCTGACACCGGCTACTATCTGCAAGAAGATGACTACTGGAGTCATTACAACTGTTGCGTAGAGTATGGCGAAGAGCGATACTGGCGTTAGGCCGGGCTTAAATTCTTCTATTTCTTTTCCGCCGGCCTCGGCCATTCTCCTCACCTCAGAGTAGATAAAGCCTTCTCTATATACTTGCGCCTCTCCTCAGGCCTTAGGAGACGCCATGTCAAGAACTGCTTGCGTAGCTCGTCTATATAGCCTAGGTTGGAGTTGACCCAGTTTACGTAAGGTCCGCTCAGTCTCTTTAAGACTAATGTGGTCACGTACTTTCCTTCAGTCTTGCTTCTATATAGTACTAGTAGCGATTTCTGCCTAATGTTCAGCTCGTAGGGCGGCAGCCATATTATCGACTCTATTCCGGCTTTCTCCTGCTCCTTAAACATTCTGTGCTTCACTACAGTATATGCTCCTGCTCTCTCAATGGTGTGCTCTCTGTATATTTCTGAGAGGTAGTAGACTAGACCCAGTACTTCATTGAAGTCTAAGTAAGTGAATGGTAGTGGTATTTCCCACTCATCTCCTTTAGGCTTTGTCGGAGGCTTCCAGCGTCTCTCTAGGCTTGGTGTAACTAGCTTGGACACCTTATAGAATGGATAGAGTGAAGCCGATAGAACCATGATTATAACCATGCCTATCGAGAAGATCACGCTTGTTGAAGTGTAGTTTACTCCGACGTACTCTGGCAGAATGTGGTATGCCGCGAAGAATCTAGCGCCTATTAGTCCTAGAGCGTATCCTATCGATGCTCCTACGAGAGCATATACGACGTTTTCTGCGAAGAACATTCCTGAAACATGTATTGGCGATAGACCTAGAGCGCTGAGTATTCCTGCTTCTTTCATTCTCTCGTAAGTGTTTCCAAGGATTGTTGTCAGAATTACTAGGCCTCCAATGACTATTAGTGGAATAACCATCGAGAAGCCGCTTACTACTTGCACGTAGGCTTTAGCGTATACTTGTACCCTATCCGAGAGTCCTGCGTGGACTATTAGTCCGTCCATGCAGGAATACATCATTTCAGCCTTCTTTACTATCTCAGAGTCAGGTGCAGAGGTAACTACTGCTACTGAGGCTAGGTAGGATCCTGGCATGGCTTTAGCTATGCCTACAGGTATCAAGACAAGAGAGCTCCACTTTACTCTCACTTCAGGGTCGAATACCTGTAGTACTGTCAGCTCTTCTCTGAAAATTGGCTGGAGTGAGCAGTAGCCGTCTAAGTCTATTAAGCCTTCGCTTAAAGCTATATCGTCGAATATTCCTTTCACAATGAATCTTATACCGTTTAGCCAGACTGTGTCTCCAATGTGCAGTCCTAGTGCGCTGGCTACACTCTTGGGTACGATACACGCGTACTCGTAGTCGCTGTCAAACCAGCTTCCTCCGAGCCAAGCTTTCGTTAGTAGGAAGTCTCCTAGAGCATACTTTTCGTTGACTGATACTCCAACTATTGCTCTCAGATACATTGTCTGGTTTTTAGCGAAGAGCGAGAATGTACTTTGAGAAACTTCTCTCTGTCCTAGCTCGGGGTATACCCATACTCTCTCGCATACAATTGCGTTGGGGAATAGCTCTTTAGCTATGTAGATAACATTTTCTTCTATTGGAGTGAATCCTACTGACTCTATTAGAATACCTTTGTATAGTGGCTTTCCTGGACGGACGTTTCCTTTGAGTACGACCACAGGAGTAACTGAAGTTAGCGATACTAGCGAGAATGTAACAGCTATGACTGTGAATAGTGTTAGCAAAGTTCTCAGCTTTCTTCTCTTCATATGCTCAATGCCTATTAATAAGGCTGAGACAATCATCTCTAGTCTCGAGCGCTCTAGGAAGTGGAGTCCTATCTGACTCTTTCTAATTTCGCTTACTCCGAAGGACGCTTGGGAAATAACTAGTACTAGTACTGGTGCGACGAGTACTAGTACTACTGTTCCCGTGATCAGAGCAGGAACACTTCCTATAATGCTGAAACCGGGGTGTAGAGCCCATAGAATAGTGAAGAATATGATACCTATCGCCACAAGTATTGTTATTCTGCTGAAGCCCTTCATTTTGCCTATGAGCTTCTCCATGAGCACTATTGAGGGTAGAATTATTAGGAGAGCGAATGTTATGCTGAAAGCAGCGTCAAGGTATACGTCTCTTGATCGCTCATAGGCTTTTAGCGCGTAGCCCCATGCTAGTAGCGACTGATAGTATGCCTTAGCATACTCTTTGCTCTTAATGCTCGCCTCACTTTCGGCTAGGAATGAATTAGCTAAAGTAAAGTAGTTAGTTAGCGCTGGATCAAGTATCTTGTAGACAGAAGCTATATGATATCTTGGCTGGGTAATTGAGAGTAACTCTTTGGTGTAGAGGTGAGGAGCTATAGTAATGTACTTTACTTCTCCTATTTTATTGAAGCTGTAGCCTTTACCTAAAGGTTCTTCTGGAGTAGAGTTACAGACTATTGCTCCTATGAAGGCTTGGCCCGTGAACTTAATGATAGTTACGAAGCGTATGTTGGGTGGAGCAAATACTAATAAAGTAGAAGTTAATGGGTCATACGTCCAGCCATAAGACATTAGCGGATTGAAGGCTTCTGCTTGAAGAACTTCTGCTGAGACCTGGGTGTCGTACGATGCATAAGGTATCGGATTAGTGGGCGACTTAAATGGTGACAAATAAATGTTTTTCTGCAAAGTATACGGATATATTACATCAGATACTACTAGAGTAGAGCACTCAAAAACCACTGTTCTACTCCTCTGCAGATCTTCTTTTACTTCTATTACATGCGGGTATACACTCGTCCCGTAACTTCCTTCGTCAGGAGCATATGTTAGTCTTCCTGTCTCGTCGCTTACTACATAGGCCTCCACATATACGTTGCCGCATGCTGCGTGGGTTGAAGGAGCACCTACTATGAGAGCCGTTCCATTTTCGTCAGCTCTCGCTAAAATCCAAGCAAACATATTGTATCTATTGTATGCTGCAGCGATAGAGTACCAGCCTGTTCTCTTTGATACTACAACAATAGCATTTGGCACTGGTCTATAGAGCTTTGGTGTTGTCGGGTCGTATCTAACTACTTCTACTATCAGTCTATCATAGCCGAAGTTTGCTCCCGTCGCTATTAGTTTTAATCTAGAAGGCTTTATATCACTCCAAGAGCCTCTATATATATTGTCTGGAGTGGCCTCTGTTACTAGCTTCTTTAAATAGTAGCTTATAAAAATCACTTGATCTCTTAAATTATTTAAGTTTACTTTGTCGAAGGTATCAAACGGCGTCAACCAGAAGCCTCTCATGTCATAAAGAGTCAAAAAAGTAAAAGCAGGGAGTCCTGCAACATTAAATGGTTCTGTGTCAAGAATATAAGGCATTACATATCCAGAGCCCCAATTACTTGCAGTAAGTCCTAGTAAGTTTTTGAGCTCATTGCTTTCTATTCTTGAGTATACATCACTGTATTCTTGCTGGAATTCGTTTAAGACTTCTCTGGAGAACATAAATATTGATGTGAGGAGTCTATCGTAAAGATTTGAATGAGCCATAGCGTACATGTAGCCTGTGACCGCGAAACATACTTTATTAGTGCTAGTTGATAGGTCTAAGCCTATAGCTAAGTAAGGCTGTATTTTAGTGCCTACTTCTTCGCTGAACAAGTATTCTTCTACAAAGTATCTTGCTCCAGCTAGCCCTTGCCAGTGGCTTCCTATAGCGACTATACATACTGTGAATTTAGGTTTAAGCTCTTTTATTATTCGAGCTAGCTCAAGGAGAGTAGCTATTCCGCATGCTTCGTCTGCTCCAGGGCTTAGTGCTGGAACATACGAAAATGAGTCATAGTGTGCTAGCAGGTAAATTACTTTATTGGTGTATTCGCTTCCCTCAACTGTGGCAATAATGTTTATTCCCTTTACTTCTTTCCATATATGACCTCCATAAATTGTTGCTGTAACTCCTTTCTTAGCTAGCTCTATTAACTTAAGCGCTACATCACCTTTAGCGTAGAATCTTGGAAAAGGTATTGGAGCACCTATAGTCAGACTTCTTTCTAGTCGTAGTCTATCTACTTCTTTTGTCTCGAGAATAATTATAGCTTTAGCACCTAGCTTCATTGCATTAATCCACTTGTCACATCCATCAATATCTATGAGAACTATTGATCCAAAGATATCTTTTCCGCTCATTTCTTCGAGTGAGCCCCTGCCTACATAAACTAACTTGCCTGTGATTCCTTCAGGCGGTGCTTTTGATGGCGCCACTAAGTTCGGGTAAACTGAATATAGTTCATATGCCTCGCCGCCTACAGTTAATCGAGTGTTGCTCTCCACCGGGACAAGGACTTTAAATTCCTGTATTTTCGGCTTTAAGCCAAGACCACTTAAATACTTTTCAATATATTCTGCAGCCTTGTAGTATCCTTCAGTTCCAACAAATCGCGACTCCAGGCTCACGAAGAATTCTATGTGTTTAGCTATATTCTCAATGCTTATTTCTGTTGTTATTTGAGGAGCCATTGTTGCAGTAAAACAGATTATATATGGGAATGTTAGCAGCAAAGCTAGTATTAATACTAATTTATTCGACATAGAGAGACACCGAAATACTTATCCGAGGTTTTAATATAAATATTATCTTTGGAAGAAGAAAATTTCCTGAATAGAGAAAAATTCAGAAAACTACTCTCGAGAGATGAAGTAAAATAGTATTTTGAATAAATGTAAAAAATCTTAAGAAATTTATGGAGCTTTCATTAGTGTATATCCTGTCATTCCTAGGAACGCTCCTAGGCCTAGGCCTGTTACGAATCCTACTGCTAGAGGCACTCCTACTCTCTCATAAGCTCTAGCTCCGAAGACTTTAATTGTGATTACTTTAAGTATAAATGCTATACCTACGTTAATCAGCCACATTCCGTCATAGAAGAAGAGACCTACTGGGTTCAGTATGAACCATGGGAACTTAGTTCTTAGGAACCACAGTACGCCTACTATTATGAACGTTAATACAAGGAATCCTGCATGTTCTTCCGTGACTGTATAGCCTGCTCTAAGGACATAGGACATCTGCTTGCTTGTAACGAATCTGCCGTCGCCCATACCCCAAGCTAGGCCCAATTTATTAATTCCTACACTGCTTGCGTAACCTAGTACCTCCCATGGACCTATAAAGGTCATTACTAGAAGTGCGATGAGCATCGCTAAGAATATGTCTTTGCCTCTTACTTTGAGGTGTTCTGCTATGGCATAGCTTGAGAGGAAGCCCCATACTGTTCCTGATGACTGGTACGCGAGGCCTGGCAGTGTGTAAGACACCATGGCGCCTAGAGCCCAGCTACTTGTTGACTTGTATGGGTTGCTTGGGTAAATTCCTAGAGCCATTCCTGTCTGGTAAGCGATAGACTGCATGTATATCCAGCTGCCACCTAGTGACGGCCATGTACCTGACTCTCCTACAATCTTAGCTGAACCAATGCTGTCTATTATCCAGACTAGTAGCGCCACGAAAGCTACTATTGCTGGAACACCAACGTAGCTCCAGAAAGCAAGGTAGATAATAAATACTGCTATAAAGCCGCCCCACATTAGCAGCGGCGGTATTTCACCTGGCTCGGGTTTTTCTCCTCTGATAGCTTTCACTAAGCTTTCTTTATAGGTCTTTAATCCGAAGATTATTGCGAAGACACCTATTGCTATTGGCACATTATATCTGGCGATTCTACTCCACTGGAATGGTCCGCTCGAACCAATATTTGTACCTGCTGGAACAATTCCTGCCGATACGAAGGCTATCGGTAAGATTATTGCACATAAGAATGTCCAGAGAGTTCCAGTGAATAAGATATCGAGAGGAGCCAAATAGAACACTGCCACGTCAGCGGGAATAAACATCCACCATCCCTGGATAGAGGGGCATACACTTTGCAGAAAGCTTCCGAGGGTGGGACCTAGATAATACTGGCCCCAGGCGAAGAAGATTGGGAAAATTGGTGCGATGTAGTTCATTACGGAGATTCCAGCTACAATTAAGCCTATAATGAAGCCTACGTAGAATGGTATCATTTTACTTACTTGGAACAGTGATTTTTCGACTACTCCGTACTTGACCACTTCTACTAGTGGTAGTACGTTGGGGAAGGGTATTTTTTCTACTTTAATGTGATATTCTCTAATAATAGTTGCTATGAAGAACACCAGTAGTAGGTAGAGCAGTAATGTAAATATCGCCAAGCTTACGTAAGGCATTAATGGGCCGAAATTTACTCCTCCGCCTGTATAAAGCGGCTCTACTAAGCTTGGGTCTTTAGGTGTCCAGTAGTCTGGCATTAATTCCCATAGCTCTTCGACTTGAGGGTTCTTCAGGGCTTGATAGGTTGCTGCGATTGGTATTTCAAGGAATGTCATTATGACAAATGGAGCGTCCATTGTTATGAAGACCATTGCTGATATTATGGCGATTTCTTGTGCTGATAGTTTACCTCGCATGAAGTATGCTAGTATGGCCAAGAGGAACGCTAGGGCAAATGGCGGGTAGAGCGCTGAGCCGATTCGTCCAGCGAACCATGGCTCTAATGTTACTCGAGCGCCCAGCCAGCACATCGTGTTTATATATGTACCTATTATTACCAGAATTATACCTAGACCTAGGGCTAAAGGAGTTAGTCCCTTTTGATACTCTACTTTTTTCTCCTCAGTTTTAGCTTCCGAGCTCACATTTTTTACTCGCATGAAAATTTTATAAGGTTTAACGAAAACCTTAAATACCCGTCGAATATTTCTCTCATACCTCGCGTGTTTTTTGCAAAAGATTTTTAAATCACTTTTACCGTAGACCCAGTGAGCTATATGAGGAAGCTTTTTCACACAGTTTACGCAGATCTATGCCCTAATTGCGGGGGAGAAATTAAGGATGAAAGACTGCTTTACTCCTTACCCTGTGAAGCTTGTCTTCCAATAGAAGTGAGTGATTTTGAAAAAAGCTCTCCTTCTGAGATAAAGGAGAAAGTATATAGGATGTTAAAAGAGATAGGCAATTTAAAGAAATATAAGGAAGTAGTTGAAGTAGACAAAAAGCTGGAGGAAGTAGACAAGATATTTCATGAAGTTACAGGTAGCCATCTTTGGAGTATTCAGAGAACCTGGGTCAAGAGAGTTCTTTTGGGTAAGAGCTTCACTGCACTAGCGCCTACGGGTGTCGGTAAAACTGTTTTCGGAGTAACGATGTCCGCTTATTTAGCGTCAAAGAACAAGAAGTGTCTGATAATAGAGCCCACAGTTCCTTTAGTAAAACAGGTCTATGAGAGACTCAAGCCTTTCGCGGAAAAACTGAAGCTTAGAGTAATAGCGTTTTACGGAACTCTATCGACAGCTAAGAAGAAAGAACTAGTGTCTAGAATAGAGGAAGGAGACTTCGATATCCTTATAGTAACGTCTAAGTTTATCTCATCTAGATTTGATATAATTAAGCACCATAAATTTGCTTTTATTTTTGCAGACGACGTTGACTCGATTATAAAGAGCTCGAAGAACGTCGACAGAGTGCTAATGCTACTAGGTTTCAGCGAAGAAGCTGTTCAGGCAGCAATGAATGCTGTCAAGCTGAAAATAAGGCTAGCGAGACTCTACGTGTACAGGAATAGAGAGGAAATAGAAAAGGTGCTTAAAGAGCTCGAAGAAGTAGAGAAAATAATTGAGAAAGAAAAGAAGAAAGTTAGAGGAGTTTTAGTAGTTTCGACGGCTACTGGTAGGCCTAGAGGACTTAGAGTAAAGCTCTTCAGAGAACTCCTATCATTTGATATAGGTAGTAGATCAGAGACTCTAAGGAATATTCAAGATATTTATGTTTTCCCAGAAAACTCTGTTGAGAAAAAAGTCCTAGAAATAGTAAAGAAGTTCGGTAAAGGAGGTCTAGTTTACGTACCAGTAGATAAGGGTATAGAGTATGCTGAGAAGCTGGCAGTGTATCTTTCGGAAAACGGCATTAAGGCTGCAGCAGCTCACGCTAAGGCGCGAGGCGCTCTAGAGAAATTCATGAAAGGAGAACTAGACGTGCTAGTAGGTGTAGCCACATACTACGGTATACTCGTAAGAGGACTCGATTTACCTGAAATAATTAGATATGCTGTTTTCGCCGGAGTACCTAGATTTAAGTTCAGCTCAATGCTTGAAGAAGTCTCAGCTATAGGCATACTCAGGCTTCTAGCTTACTTGAGAGACGCCGTAGAGGAAAAAGAGCGGCAAGAAGTAGAAGCTCTCTTAGCTAGACTTAGGCGTAGACTACAGACAAGCAGCATAGCTGCTCTCACTCAGCTTCAGAAAGCACTTTCAGGAGAAAAACCAGTGGAAACTTTCCTAGAGAAAGAATTCATGAAAGCCCTAGAGTACACTAAATCTCTGCTCTCTAGACCTGATGTTGTCGAAAGGCTGAAAGAAAGCGGAGAAGTAGTTTTCATAGAGGAGAACGGAAGAAAGTACGTACTTATACCGGACATAATGACTTATCTTCAAGCAAGTGGTAGAACTTCTAGGCTCTTCGTAGGCGGACTAACTAAGGGTGCATCAATAGTAGTTGTCGACTATAAGCCTCTATTGAATGGACTAATTAAGAGAAGCCGCTGGATAGCTGAAACTACATGGGCTTCTTTAGACGAAATAGATGTAGATGAATTGATAGAGGAAATAGACAAGGATAGGCTTCAAGTAAAGCTCATTAGAGAAGGCAAAATAAGAGGAGAGCTCAAAGACTTGTCTAAAACAGCATTGCTTGTAGTAGAGTCGCCTACAAAAGCCAAAACTATAGCAAACTTCTTCGGAAGGCCTTCCGCGAGAGTCTACAAGGGACTCAAGGTATATGAAGTATCTACAGGACCGTGGACTCTCATGATAGCTTCCTCTATGGGTCACGTATTCGACTTACTGTCAATTCCTGAGGCAGTTCTAGGAGACAGGTATCACTTCCACGGAATACTAATCGAGGAAGTAAATGGAGAGAAATTCTTCTACCCCTACTACGCTACATTAAAGAAGTGCACTAAGTGCGGTTTCCAGTTCGTAGACCCGAGGAAAGATGCGCGCTGCCCCCACTGTGGCGGAGAGGCACTAGACAAAATAACTATAGTCAATATATTGAGAGATATTGCTAGAGAAGTCGACTTAGTTCTAGTGGGAACAGACCCCGATACAGAAGGAGAAAAAATAGCATGGGATCTATCAGCAGTGCTCGCTCCCTACGCTAAAGTAGTCAAGAGAATAGAATTCCATGAAGTAACTCGAAGAGCTATCGAGGAAGCTATAAAGAATCCGAGAGACCTCAACATCCACTTAGTTAGAGCACAGTTAGTACGTAGAATAGAAGACAGATGGATAGGATACGAGTTAAGCCCTAAGCTCTGGGAACACTTCAAGCTGAAGTGGCTTTCTGCAGGAAGAGTACAGACTCCTGTACTAGGCTGGATTAAAGAGCGTACTGAAGAACACAACAAGAGCTACACAAGAGTATATGCAATAACCCTTGAGAACGGACTAAGACTAGAGTTTGCTAAAAACGAAATACTTGTACGCGTAGAACAGTTAAAGAAAGAAAAGGCTTCAATAGAAGAAATAGAAGTAAGTGAAGTAGAGCTACAGCCCCCTCCCCCATTCACCACAGATTCTCTTATAACTGAAGCTTCAAGGCAACTAGGCTTTACTGCACCTCAAACAATGCAGTTAGCTCAAGAACTTTTCGAAAGCGGTCTAATAACTTACCACAGAACAGACAGTACAAGAGTATCTGCTGTAGGCCAAGCTATAGCAAAAGAGTATCTTGTAGAAGAATTTGGAGAAAGAGGAGGAAAACTCTATAAACCGAGAACTTGGGGTAAAGCAGGAGCACACGAGTGTATTAGACCTACTAGACCTATAGATGCTGAGAGACTAAGAGAACTATTAGCAGAGGAGGCTATCTTTACACCTATTAGGATAACTCGTAGACACTTAGCCTTATACAACTTAATCTTCAGAAGATTTATCGCGAGCCAAATGATTCCAGCTCGTGTAGTGAAACAGAAAATTAGAGTAAAGTTTGCTGGAGCTCAAAGAGAGCTAGAGAGAATAATTGAAGTAAAGGAGAAAGGATTCACTGAAATACTTCCTATTTACCCAGAGAGCAGAATTGAGCCAGGAGAATACTCGATAGTAGACATTAAAACTTACTCCAAGTACCTAGTACCACTGTATACTCAAGGAGATATAGTAAGATTGATGAAAGAAAGAGGTATTGGACGACCCTCAACATATGCTAAAATAGTGCAGACACTTGTCGAGAGGAAGTACGTTAAATCAATGAAAAGAGGATACCTCATTATCACAAAGCTTGGAAGAGACGTATATGACTACTTAATGAAAAACTACGGCCCACTAGTTTGTGAAGAAAGGACACGTAAATTAGAAGAATTAATGGATCTCATTGAAAAAGGAGAAAAAGACTACCAGAGTGTATTAAGAGAATTATTCAACGAGATCTTAATGATAAGCGGCAGAGATATTTCTAAGTCCCCATAACTAGCAGTATACTTGTCAAGAATAGCGGTATAGACATAAATAGGAGCCTCCAGCCTAGATCCTTTATAAGTACTTTAGGCGCTCTTAGAGCTTTCAAGTAGATAAACTTGTTTAATATAGCAGTAGCTGTAGACAGCAGTATTGCTGCAAGCCCTGCAGACAAGTCTATGCTCTTGCTCTCTATTAGCGAAAGTATAGTAAATATCACGGCTGTAGTGCTAGCTATTCCTCCAAGACCTCCCATTGCAAGCACTCCTATTTCACCTAAGTGTTTTACAGCCAAAGTTGTAGCAGTCAGTACTACTAAGAAAATAACACATGCTTTAAATGCAATTCTATAGCTTAGTGGAGATTCAAGAGCTTCTTCAAGCTCTATCTCACTTTCCTTTCTAGACACTAGAGCTATCGTAGCATATCCTGTCAGAAGTGATGCCAAAAACCCGAGGAAAGTGAAGTACCATATATCGCTGACACCTACCTTTAGAATAGAGTAGAATATTATTAGGAGAAAGAGGTTTCTCGCAACCATAGCCAAGTTAGCTAAAACAACACCTTTAGCTACTATAGGCAGAGTATTTTCTACAGATAGCTTAAAGCAAAGTCTAGTGAAAGAAACTATTGTAGCTTCGCTGTTGACTAGCCCTCCAAAGAAAGAAACTATTTCGAGCCCTCCTTTTCTCTTGAGCTTGAGTACCATGTAACTTAAATATGATATACAGAGAATAACTACGAAGAATATGTAGAGCGTTCTAAAGCTAATTACGTGAAAAACAGGGTCTGTTAGCTCTTGTGTAAAAACAAAGGGGCCGAGTAGGAACACCATTATACCTATTTGTAGTGCTGATAAAAGCTCTTTGTAAGTTATTCCGCGTAGCGCTCTCTCTACACTAAGCTTTATTGCTAAAACAAAGGTAACAAATATGGATATAGCTATTGCTTCGAGCAAAAGACCTATTCCGACAAGAACTCCCAGTAAATAAGCTAAGGCGAGAGCTATAGGCGTGGTTATACCATGTTCTTTAGCATGATATATCCTGTAGAGAGTAAAGCTAGCTAAAATCAATATAGAGACAATAAACATAGAACCTACTACAACTAGAGATAATCCTTCATTAGGAAAGAACTTTACGAGACATATTGATAGTGCACCAAGAATACTCATTAGACCAAAGCTTCGGACTCCAGGAAAAACAGCTGTATCTTCTTCCTTTTTCTCAAGCCTAGCTTTTTCTCTCTCTGTTCCTATAAGTGCTCCAGTAGCAAAAGCTATTATGAGTTTTAGTAGCAGACTCCACTCAATACTGCCCAGCAGAGTCTCTTCCATACTCCTCACCGCTCCAAGTAATTACTAGGGGCCGCATTTCGACAAGCATTCTAGCGAGTTTTCTTCTAGCGTTACTTAAGCATCTCCAGAGAGTCCCTCTAGAGACACCCATTCTTTTGGCTGCTTCCTCCTGCGATAAGCCGTCTAAGTAGACTAGTTTAAAGGCTTCTAGTTCGTCAGGAAGCATTACTATCGGAGGAGCTTCAACAATACATCCGTCTTCTCTAATTGGAACAAATTTCACGCCGCCTAGGTAAGTTGAAATGAACCGAGGCTTCATTGGTCTTCCAGGTCCTCTTCTTCCGTGACGCCAGCACCACATAATTATCCCTCAGTAATCGCTGATAGCGAATAACTACAAGTAACTAAAATCTCGTATCTCGTATAAAAATCTAAGTATAATAAATTTCAAGAAAAAGACTTTAACTGAAACAATTAGACAGACTTTTTCAAAGACTCAATAATTTTTCTCGTAATATCCATTAGCGCTTTAGCTGCAGGTGCATCAGAATACTTTATGACAAAGGGTTCTCCCCTGTCGCATGCCTCAGAGATCCTCGGGTCGATGGGTACTGAACCTAGATAAGGTACATTCATTTCCTTAGCTATTTTCTCTCCGGCACCTTTTCCGAAAACATAGTATGTTTTTCCGCATGAAGGACAAGTAAAACCGCTCATATTTTCTACAATGCCCAATACTCTTACACCTACTTTCTGAGCAAAGGACACGGCCTTCTTTACTACTAGTAGGCTCAAGTCTGATGGCATTGTTACAACGACAGCGCCATTTAAGCTTCCAATTAGCTGAGCTACTGAAAGCGGCTCGTCACCTGTTCCTGGAGGAAGGTCTATATAAAGGAAATCGGCGTATCCCCACTCTACTTTAGAAAGAAAATCTCTAATGGCGGCGAATTTGAGCGGGCCTCTCCAAATGACAGGAGTTTCTTCTGAAGGAAGGAGAAAGTCCATTGAGACAACTTTAATGCCCATAGGCCCTGGCACAGGCACTATTCCCGAAGATATTACAGAGAACCGCTTACCGTGGACTCCTAGTATTTTAGGTATCGACGGTCCATGTATATCAGCGTCAAGAACAGCAACTTTGTAGCCCATGAGCGCAGTGCAGAGCGCGAGGTTTGCTGTAATGAAACTTTTACCCACCCCTCCCTTTCCGCTTATAACCATTACTTTATAGGTTATATTGCTCAATTTCTTTTCTATTTCATCTAAAACTCTTCTCCCTTCTTCGCCCAAGGAGGCCCCCCTCTGCCTCTACCTCTTCTGTGCGGTCCCTTATCAAGTCTGTGTATCATTGCTTCCGGGGCTCCACAATAAGGACAGTAAGCAGGCTTAGGGACACCATAAGGTACTGTTATTTCACGTCCACAAGCAAAACACTTAAATCTCTTGACTTCAGAAGACAAAAAATCACCTCTAATAATATTATTTACCTAACTTCTCCCTCAATTCTCTTATTCTAGCGTTAACGCTTTCTAGCTCTTCTTGAAGATCTCTTAGATCTTCCTCTAGTGCTTTCCTGTATTCTTCTAGGAACTCTAGCTCTTCCTCAGGAGTCATTGGATATGGTGAAGGCGGAGGCGGAAACATAAAGTAGGGCGGAGGATAGTATGGCGGGGTCTGCGGAGCTGAAGTTTGTTGAGCCTGCTGAGGCTGTGTTTGAGCCTGCTGTTGAGGCGGTGGGGGCGGCGGATAGTAGTAGTACATTGGCATAGGGGGCGGGAAATATCTCCAGTATCTCCATATTCTACGTCTCCACTGCATACTAACCACTATATATAAGGTGTTAAGAGGAAAATAAATTTTGTGTATATGCTAAAAAATATTTTCTTTTAAAAACATTTAAATGAAATGCTAGCTGGTTCCACTTGTAGTTGGAGACATGTATTTAAACGCTGATTCAGCCCACTTTCTCCACATGTCTATTGTTATTTTATATAGCTCTATGTAGTACATCATTGACATGTACCATAGCCATAGATATGGCCACATGTAAAGTAAGGCCATAGGATCTGGTGGAATCGCTGGCATCACTGGAAATGGGTAATAGTATCTACTGTACCAGTAGTAGGGGAACATACTGCATCACCACCAAGGGTAGTAATATGCCCATGGAACATAGTAGTACATGTAATAGTACTGTGGTATGTAGTATGGATAGTAGTATGGTGCTGGGAAGTAGTAGGGGTACCAGCCGTAGCCGAATAGCCATGGAAATAGCCATCTGCAGGCGCCTCTACCAAATAGCCAGCCTGGCCTTAGCCAGGGCGGTAAGTGACTGAAGGGGCCTCTACCTGGCCATGGGCCCCACCAACCCCCTCTACCCCATCCTCTACCCCATCCTGGGCTCCACATACTCTCATTCCAAGATACCTATCTAGGGAAAAACTATATATATTTTTCTGCGATTGCACAAATTTATTTACATCGTTTTTAACAAAAAGAAATTTTTCTTCAATGAAAATTTTTATAAATAGTTTTTTCAGCTATAACACGAATCTATTTGGATAGTCTCCAGATAGTTCCCTTAGGTGTGTCTTCTAGAATAACCCCTAGTTTTCTGAGTTCATCTCTAATATAGTCGGCTGTTTCCCAATCTTTCCTTTTCCTAGCCTTATCTCTAATTTTTACTAAAAGTTCTATAAACGGTTTTACTTCAGCTGAAACTCCAGTTATCTCAAATTTCTGAAGAAGACCAAAGACGTTTAGAAGCTCCATTAGTACGTCGTGAACATACCTTGCCAGAGGCCCCGGCACTTTATTTTCATTTATTTTCCTATTAATATATGATATAAACTCAAAGATTTCTGCTAGCGCTTTAGGTGTATTAAAGTCTTCGTCCATAGCTTCTTCAAACTTTCTTCGAAGTTCACATACCCTTTCATATACTTCTTTCTCGTCGAGAGAAAGATTTTCTATGTGCAGCTTTTCATACGTCATTATTCTTCTTAAACGCTCAATAGTTCTTTTTATTCTTTCTAAAGAACTTTTAGCTTGCTCGGCCTTTTCCCAAGTAAAGTTTATAGGGCTTCTATAGTGGGCTGAGAGAACAAGGAGTCTCAGGACATCGGGCTCATATTTCGATAAGAAATCTTTGACAGGTATGATATTGCCCAGCGATTTAGACATTTTTTCTCCTTTAATCATTAAGTATCCTGTGTGAAGCCAGTACTTTACGAAAGGTTTTTTGCCGGAGTAAGCTTCAGATTGAGCTATTTCATTTTCATGGTGCGGGAAAATAAGATCTGTTCCTCCTCCATGAATATCTATTTGCTCGCCTAAATACTTCATAGACATAACAGTACACTCTATATGCCAGCCAGGTCTACCTGGTCCCCACGGGCTATTCCAGTAAGGCTCTCCTTCTTTAGCCTTTTTCCAGAGCGCAAAGTCTGCTGGATGCTTTTTATTCAGGTCAGGCTCTATTCTTGCACCAGCTTTTATTTGATCGAGTGTCTGTCCTGATAATTTTCCGTAGTCAGGGAACTTTGTGACATCGTAGTAGACATTGCCGTTTACTACATACGCGTATCCTTTTTCAATCAATTTTTCAACTACCTTAATTATGTCCTCTATGTGGTCTGTTACCCTGGGATAGTAGTCTGCTTTAAGTAGACCTAAGGCTTCCATATCTTCAAAAAACTCTTTCTCGAATTTTCTGGCTAATTCTTGTGGAGAAATTCCTAGCTCTCTTGCTCTCCTTATAATCTTGTCGTCAATGTCTGTTATGTTGACTACGTACTTGACGTTGTATCCCTTGTACTTAAGGTATCGAACTATTACATCAAATGAAATGTAAGTTCGAGCATGACCTATGTGTGTGTAGTCATACACTGTTGGACCACAGACATATATTTTGACTAAATTATCTTCTAGGGGCTTGAATTCCTCAAGTTTTTTGCTTAGCGTATTGTATACTTTTAACACATATTTTGTAGTATTGAGACCTACTTAAATTCTGTCACAGTATACTACCTTTAGCCTCTTGAGATCTGTAACAAGTATTTAATACTTAAGTTCATTAAGTTTAGCAGTGCTAAGAATAGGAGTATATGTTTGTCATTGTGGCAAAAATATAGCTGGAGTAATCGACGTGAAGAAAGTAGTGAGTGAAATATCGAAGCTAGAGGACGTAGTCGTCTGCAGAGACTATCCTTTTATGTGTTCCAGCGAAGGCCAGCAGTTAATAATAGAAGACATCAAGAAATATAATCTTGACAGAGTTGTAGTAGCAGCATGTTCTCCTAGAACTCACGAACCTATTTTCCAGGAAGCATTGAAGAGAGCTGGTCTGAATCCCTTTCAGCTCGAAATGGCCAATATTAGGGACCAGTGTTCGTGGGTGCATGAGCACGAAAAAGAGGAAGCTACACTTAAGGCAATAAGACTAATTAAAGCTGCTGTAGCTAAAGTAAGGCTCTATGAGGAAGTTGAAGTCGAGAGAATACCTGTTAAAAAAGCTGTTCTTGTAATAGGTGGAGGTATCGCTGGTATAACTGCTGCGCTTGACATAGCTAAAGCAGAATTCAAAGTATATCTCGTTGAGAAAGAGCCCTCGCTCGGAGGGCATATGGCGCAGCTAGATAAAACGTTCCCGACACTTGATTGCTCTATATGTATTTTAGGCCCGCTCATGGTCGAAGTAGCTAATCATCCTAACATCACTTTACTTACTTACTCTGAAGTAATCGACATAGAGGGATATGTCGGAAACTTTAAAGTAAAAGTACGCAAAAAAGCTAGAAAAGTAGATGAAAGTAAGTGCACAGGATGTCTTCTCTGTATGGAGAAGTGCCCTACTAGAGTTCCGAGTGAATTCGAAAGAGGTCTAGGTGTACGAAAAGCAATATATGTCCCGTTTCCTCAAGCAGTTCCCCGAGTCCCCGTTATTGACACTAAACACTGCTTATACTTCACTAAAGGAATTTGTAGAATCTGTGAAAAAGTATGTCCTGTTGGAGCGATAAACTACGAGCAGGAAGACGAAATAGTAGGGCTTGAAGTAGGCGCAATAATAGTTGCAACAGGGTACGAAGAATACGATCCTAGGAATCTCCCCGAATACGGGTACGGAATCTTCCCTGAAGTAATTACAGGACTCCAGCTAGAGAGATTAGCTAGTTCTTTTGGTCCTACGCGAGGAAAAATACTTGTTCCAGGGAAAAATAAGGAGCCCGAGAGCGTAGCTATTATTGCCTGCTCGGGTTCAAGAGACGAAAAACATCTACCCTACTGTTGTCGCATAGGATGCATGAACGCGCTTAAACATGCGTGGTACATAAGGCACAGCGTAGGCGATGTGAAAATTTATGTAATTGCTCCTGAAATAAGGTCTTTCGGAAAAGGCTATGAAGAGTTCTATAGGAGAATAAGGTCTGAAGGAGTAATAGTCATTAGGGGCAGAGCATCAGAAGTCCATAAATCCTCTGACGGAAAACTCGAAGTATATGTCTACGACCCCTCTTTAGACGAAGTTGTAGTGCTTAAAGTCGATTTAGTGGTACTGGAGATGGGTATTATACCCAATCCCGGCTCTAAGGCGATAAGAGACATATTAAAGTTATCTCAGAGCCCCGATGGCTTCTTCCTAGAAGTACACCCCAAGCTCAGACCTGCAGAAACCTCCGTAGAAGGAGTCTTTATATGCGGCTGCGCTCAAGGCCCTAAAGACATACCAGATACTGTAGCCCAAGCTTCATCTGCTGCAATGAAAGCTGTAGAGCTTCTAAGTAAAGGATACGTAGAGACCGTGCCCTATGTGGCAAAAGTAGATAAAGAACTATGCAGTGGATGCGGAATATGCACTACAGTCTGCGAATTTGGAGCGATCGAGATTGTAGAGGAAAACGGCGAGAGAAGAGCTAAAGTAAATACTGCTCTCTGCAAAGGATGTGGATCTTGTGCAGCAGCCTGTCCCTCTGGAGCTATTGAGCAAATACATTTTACTAGAGAACAAATATTAGCTATGATCAAAGCTCTAGCGGAGTGATCTACATGAAACCGAAAATACTTGTCCTTACCTGCACTTACTGTAGCTACGCTGGGGCTGACATGGCTGGAGTATCTAAAATACAGTATCCTCCTTCAGCTTACATAGTGAGGCTTATATGTTCAGGCAGAGAAGAAGCCCTATTTGCACTCACTGCCCTTAAAAGCGGATTTGACGGAGTACTTTTCTCAGGATGCCATTTGCCCGCAGACTGCCACTTCATCAGCGGAAACTATAAAGCTAGAGCCCGTGTAGCTCTCCTCAAAAAACTGCTATCTCAACTCGGAGTAGAAAAAAACAGAGTAAAATTAGAGTGGATTTCCGCTTCAGAAGGAGAGAAATTTGCTCGAGTAATATCCGAGTTCACAGAGGAGCTTGAAGAAATGAAACCTTTGCCCAAAATAGTTAGAATTAGAGACCTTGGGGTTGAAGAATATGATTAAAGTAGCCCTTGTGGGTCTTTCAGGCTACTGTTCTGGATGCGAAGTAGCACTAATAGATCTCGGCCAAGAAATTTTAACTAAAGTAAACATAGTGTACTCAACGCTAGTAGCCGATTATGAAGAAATTCCCTCGAATATCGACTTGAGTCTCGTGAGCGGGGCCGTTCGCACCGAACACGATATAGAGATTTTGAAAGAGATTAGAGAAAAAAGCAGCAAGGTAATTGCGTTAGGTACATGCGCTTCATTTGGAGGAATTCCCGGTCTAGCTAACTTATACGTGGTAAGAGATATGCTGAAGGAGGTATATGGAGAGAAAGTACTTCCAGTAGAGGTACTTAAGCTAACTCGAGCAGCAGCTCCTGTAAGCGAATATATTGAAGTAGATTATATGATTCCAGGGTGTCCGCCGCCTTATAAGCTTCTTCGAGACACGCTTCTCTCAATCGTAGAGAAGAACACTTTCCCTAAACCTCCTTTTAAAACAGTCTGCGATGAATGCCCATTAGAGAAAAAGGACGAGTTTTCTTCTAAAGTCTATAGGCTTGGAGAAATAGAAATAGATCCTTCTAGATGCCTTCTTGAACAAGGAATACTCTGTATGGGCATAGCTACAGTAGCAGGCTGCAAAGCTCACTGTCCTTCTCGAGGAGCGCCGTGCAGAGGATGTAGAGGCCCTCCACCCTCTATTTCAGATCAAGGAGAACGCTTACTTTCAGCAATAGCCAGCGTATTTTCTAGAATAGATCCCCAGCAGCTCCTTGAGAAAATACCTGACCCTGCAGGATATTTTTATAGATTTACTTTACCTTCGGGAACAATACCGTATAATGTAGAAGTACTTAGGAGGGTCAAGCATGAAGATCGAGATTAGTCCTCTTACTAGACTCGAAGGACATGCTAAAGTAATAATAAAGCTCGATGAAAGAGGACAAATAGAGTCAGCTAAATTCATGGTTCTAGGGTTCCGAGGCTTCGAGAAAATACTAGTAGGTAGGCCTATTGAGGAAGCTCCGCGAATAGCTAGCAGAATATGTGGAATATGCCAAGTAGCCCACTCCATGGCTTCGGCAAAAGCAGCTGAAAATGCTTTACAGATAACGTCACCTGAAGACGCTATCAGACTTAGGAGAATTATGCACTATGCCGGAATAATTCAAAGTCACTTACTGCACTTAATTTTCCTAGCCTTACCGGACTACCTTGAATTTAAAGCATATAATCCGCTCGAAATGCTGCTAAAAGAGAAACCGGAGATAGTCAAGTCAACTATTACCGCGAGAACGCTTTCACAGGAAATAGTTGAGCTAACTGGAGGAAAATCGATACACCCCGTACTGAACGCTGTAGGTGGAGTACTTAATTCCCCAGATAACGAAAAATATAGAAAGCTAGTAATTAAAGCAAAGAACTTGGTAAAAATACTTAATGAAATAGTTGAAAAAACTGAAGAAATCTTCTATAAAAAGGCTGAAGAATTAAGAGAAATATTTGAAATGAACACGCTATATATAGCTTTAGTCAACAAGAATAATGTGGACTTTTATGAGGGAGAACTATGCATCAAAAATAGTAATATTTTAGAAAAAATTCCTCCAGATAAATACTCTTCAATACTAACTGAAAAAACAATTAAGCATACTTACATTAAATACCCTTATGTTAAAACAGCTGCTAAAGAAGAATTGACTAGGGTAGGGCCTTTAGCGAGATATAATGTCTCGAATATAAAGACTGAAAATAATATGCTCTATTACAATATTTCGAGACTTAAAGAATGCTTGCAACTAGCCGAAGAAATAGAAAAGCTGGTGGATAGACCTTTTAAGGAAAAACCTTATACGGCAATAACTTTCCATGAAGGAGAAGGAGTAGGAGTCGTAGAAGCTCCTCGAGGCCTACTTATTCACCACTACCGCTGCGACGAAAAGGGCTTAATAACAAAAGCCAATATTATTGTCCCGACTACAATAAACGCTCCTTCTATTGAAGAATCCATAAAAATCGTCTCAGCTAGATGCATTAAGAACGGGAACATAGATAAAGAAAAACTGAAGTATTTCATAGGTCTCGCCGTGAGATCTTATGATCCATGCTTATCGTGCGCTACACATACAGAAACTTCTGCTCCACTAATAAAAGTAGTAGACTATAAAGGAAGAGTTTTAGCTTTACTTTAAAACACTTTATTTAACCAAGCCCTCAAGGTCTCTATCCAAAAGAAAATAGACGCTAGAGAAGTAACCAAAACAACGTAAATATTGGGCTTTTCTAAAACAAGATAGACTATCAAGAAAACAGTAAAGAAAACAGCATAAAATAGAAAGCGAGGAACAAGGAGAGAACCTATTCTAGTGAAAAAAATCAGAGCTCCTACTTTGGCTTCTCTGGCCACAAAATACTCTCCCTCAATATTTTTTTCTAATAAACCTAACCTCCTCAACTTTTCTAAGTGATAAAGTGCCGTATTAGGACTTCTAAAACCCATTATTCGCTGAAGCTCCCTAACACCTACAGGCCTATTTAACTTAAGCAACATTACATAGACCTTAAGCGTTGTTCCCTTGAGCTCAGCTTCAAGCTTTTCTCGCGAGGCTACTTCCATAACTGATTTAAAAGAAGTTATATTTTAAATAAACTTTTTTTGTTCAAAAGCATTGTACAGCGTAGGTCAGCAGTAGCATTTAAATTCACATTACGCGAGAGAATAGTCGGAGATATGCTACTCAAGTCCGTCTATCTGGCAGCAATCTTAGCCTTGCTATCATGTACTCTAGTTGCCGCTAAGCCAGTACTAGTCAACATTAGTATTAAACCTAAGCCGGATCCGGGAGCTAGAGTCTTCTTTTACTTCTTTTCAGAAAAAGGTAGTAGAGTACTCATCGAAACAACAACAGGAGATGTTTCGGCTGCACTGCCCTTAACTGGCAGGTACTTTATTATAGCAGGCTTTATTAGAGGCAATGATATTTTCTTGGGTTATACTGATTTAAAGATATTATCTAATACTTCAGTAACAATTAATGTTACTAACATAAATTCCTATCCCAAAAAACTCGTCAAAATAGAAGTGCTAGATACTCAAGGCAGGAAAATAAACTCATGCCTAATAGCTGTAAAGATTTTAAATAAAACAATAGCCTTCGGTATTACCTTAAAGGGGGAACTTCTTCTAGAGGTACCTAATTTACCTTACTTGAATATTGAAGTATATTCACTGAATTCAACACCTATGCCTCAGCAGTCACACCGCTTAGAAGCAGCTACCACAGGTGCTCTAGCACATAAATCAATTACTATTACAAGAAGTGTTCCTAATAAATTGACTATAGTTCTTGAAAGAATAAGCCCAATATCTCTTCAGAAAACTACTGCTGTAGAAGGAGGTAAAAGAGCTTTTGGTGCGCCAGAAAAGTACACTAAGATAACGATCATACTGCTCTTATCTTTTCTCTCAGCCGCTCTATTGTATTTAATTGCTAGAAGAAAAATTTAGTTTCTTTAGCTCGGCTAAGAACTCGATATTCTGCTTTATGCTCTCATCTAAATTCTTTGATGCTATAGTTACCCACTGAATATTGGAATCGAACAGAAACTCTAAGCCCGGAAGCTTTCCATCCCAACTCTCTCCAGGCTCAGGCATTGGAACAGACCCCGCTACTCTGATGTTTACTATACCTGATTGAGCTAGAGCCTCAGCCAATTCTATGATTCGTGCTTCTGGTACAGCAACACCTGCTGTCTGCATGAACTCCTTATAGGGCTTAATGATTTTGCTTACATCGAGTATATTTTTCACAGGCTTGACTTTGATGACTCGATAAGAGTAGATAGGCTCAAAGATCCTTACCTTTTCTTCATCATATGCAACTGCTCCTTGGCCTTTATTGACAACAAATACTTCAATTTTGTCTGACGCCTCTCCTTCAGCTATTAATTTAAGTATCATTGGCTTAGCTTTAGCTCGATATTTCTCTGATTGAGGAAAAATTCTTGACAGCCAGTTCATAGCTTCAGCTATTTTCTCTGCAAATTCTCTTGGAGACAACTTGCCTCCTTCCTCCACTCTAACTTCTCTGGGAGAAGAACACATTTCCTGTTCATAGCCGATTATATCGAAAGCAACTAGTTCCGCTACTTCAGGTAAAGCATATTCTTTAGCAACTATTTCGATTCCAAATTTTGCTCCATGGTAGCATCCCCTAATATCCCTGCCTTTCTGTCTAAACTCCTCTACTTTCTCTTTTACACTTCTTACAGCTTCTTCTCCTCCAACTACATTGACTACATCAATATGCGAGTAAAACTCGTTTTCAATAACGTCTCCCCTACTCCAGTTCACTACTGCAACTAAGTTAGCTAGATCTCCATCTACTTCACTTAAAGACTCCGCAAAAAGAGCAGCAAATACAGGCTGCCTAGTTGGAGGCTTTATTATTGCTGCAGCATTTAAAAGCAACGAAAGTAGCATTACATAGGATTCAACTAAGCCAGGAATATTTCCTGGACAAATATGTAAAATAAGCTCTACTTCAGGCAAGCTAGACAAACTCTTTGCAAACTTTATTTTCTCGAAGAAAGACCCATATCCCTTTATTCTTACATTAAGTCCAAGAATTTCAGTAAACTTTTTGAATACTTCTTTTCCAACTGAAGGACTTTTAAGCACTTTAAGATAGTTTCCCCTAACTTTTATCAAAGTACTGAAGGACAGTACTTCAATCATTTTAGAGGGATAACCCGTAAGCTCGGGAAGTACTTCTAAAGCAATTTTCCTTTTAGTATAGTTGCTATTGCTCCATAACTCGGCGAGCTTATCTGCCGCTCTCATAGTTTTTTCAGAAATACCTACTTCACTGAGCGCTTTTCTTCGCTCCTCTTTAAGAAACTTTGAGATTTTCTCCGCATCGCCCTCCTTGAGCTTTAGATACTCTATTTCAAAGCCGCTTACCTCTCTTATGATAGTATCAAAACTATCTTGAAGCTCTTTTGGAAGAAAATATCCCTTTAACATTATTCTCCCAGAACTTTACCGAGAACTAGCGCACATCCTCTTCCTTCTTCAGACTCTACTCTCTCAATGCTCTCTATTACAGGCCCTTCTCTACTACACTTGGAGCACCCATTCCAATTTATTGTCACTTTATCTCCTGTGATTATGAAGCCTGGATATGATTGAGCTAGCGGGTCGAAGAACGCGAAGCGCCCTGTTTGTCTACCGTGCTCTGGTAGAGGATTAAACTCTTCGTCGAGAAGCACAGGTTTAATCCATGGAGGTATATGCTTTTCTCCGCCTTCTACACAGGAATAAAACAGTACATTGCATTCACACATGCCATAGCCATCTACATGTCTTTCAGGAGCAGGTATTCCAAGCGCTTCATTAAGCATTCTGCGGAAGTCTTCAAGCGATACTCCCTTTTCTAGCTTGAATCCTCCGCCTGTCACTACAATGCTTCTTCCAGGA
>QMRV01000003.1 GCA_003649445.1 Thermoprotei archaeon
CTTGTAAGCCGTTGGTCGCGGGTTCAAATCCCGCCCGGGGCTCCACCTTTTAATTCATTATTCGCTGACTGTTTTAGATCGATAATCCACCAGTCCTTAATTTAAACCATAAGTTCGCTTTTATAAGTAGCAATTAACTATAACGATGTTAAATTTGCAGCCATTAGCTAAAAAGAATTTAAACAAAGACTAAAGTTACTGCCCCGAGAAGAAAATCAAGTCTAGCTGAAGTAGACTTGACTTCAGTAAATAATTCTAGTTCAAGCAAAGCTCTAATTACGGAAACTTTACTATCAGGCTCAGGGAAAGCTCTTTCCATTTTAATGCTCAGCCTAGTCCTAATTGTTGTCGCGAACTTAGCTCTCTTGATAAACCTCGGAAGCTTGTACACTCAGCGGCTTCACTGGATTCTTAGCATGAGAAGTTTCGATGACATAAGTACCTTAGTTTCTCCTTTCTCAAACACGAAGAAGAAGTATTCTCTCAGTACTAATTTAGTGCTTAACTGTCTATACATTGTCCTGAAAAGTATCAGTCTTAATACTCTACCTCCTCAAGCACATCTTTCCTTACAGTTGTCTCTAAGCCAAACAGGGAAAAACCTTGCTCTCTCTTATCCTATAGAGGAGAAGTAATACTATATTTACACTAGAGATCATTATCTCAGAAACTTAGCCCAGCTCCATAATATACCTTTTCCAAGGAGCTACTATTACCGGCAGCTTAAGTTCGGCACGAAGACACACATGTCATCCAGGGCTCTGCAGGTATCTTGAGGTCTGAATCAAACATCATTACAAACTCGCCGTCAGCGATTTCAGCTCCATGGTCTAGCGCATCGCTTCTACCTCCTGCAGGTTTCTCTCTTCTTAGAATCTTAATATCATTAGAGTTAATCTCGTCGTGTAGTATATAATGCATCTCTCTATGTAATCTTCCTTATCGCCAGAAACTATGGGAACATTACCTATGTAGTACTTCGCAAATGGAGTAGGGTGCTCAAACGATACTAGAGCTGCAATGCAGCATCGATTACTCTTGCTACGCCTGCACCTTCACTTGAGGATAAGCATTCAAGTCTTATAGGTTCTGACTGCAGACAGTGGTACATTGATTTTCCTGTATACGAGCTTAATTGTCACTAGTAGTAATGTTTATATAGAATGTTCGGAATATACCGAACATAAGGGAGAAATAATGGAATCACTAGTCAAATTGCTTATGATGCTTAGGTTACCATTCGCTGCCGCCCTAGTGTTTTCTACCTTAATGCACAAGAGAAAGCCCCTAGCACTGAACGAGCTCGTTGAGGCTACAGGATACACTAAAAGTCACCTCTCCTCAGCTCTGAGGTTGTTAGAAGAGAAGCATTTAATCGAGAGAAGAAGGGTTCACGGAAGGAAGCACCTCTTCCAGGCAAAGACTGAAGGGCTGATTATGCTGATTTACGAACACTTAAGCAAAATACACACATATTTGAGATCTGTGATGAATGAGCTTGAAGATGAAGACGTTCTAAGTATTGTATGCATGCTTGAAAGCGAGTTACACTCACTTCTGACTAAGTTAGAGAGATGTGAAAGATGGTTAAACAACAGGTAGCGATCAAGACAAGATTAAGGATAGAGAATAATAGCAAGAGAATAGTGTTGGTTATCTGCGACGGCGTGAGCTCAGCAGAAACTATGATACTTGTTAATGAGGTAACCAAGAAAATAAAAAGGGAGGGTAAGCGTAGGGTACTCATATATGTAATATCACCGCTAGGTAGACCAAAATATTTCGAGGTGATTAGAAGACTCATACAAGAAAACATAAGTTTAAGCATGAGTATAAGATACTCTGGGTCGAAACCTGAGAATCTCTTAGAGTTAATTAGGAAATTAGATAACCCAGATGTATTTATAGCTGGGCTTTGCAGGGACTTCATTCAAGCACTAGATGATATAGGCTACAAGAACGTAATAGTTATTTAGCCTAAGAAAGGGGTACGGGACATGAGTTCATGCAAAGGTTTTGAAATAGTTATCACGTCTGACAGGACTATGATGAGCAATCATCACGGCAAAGAGTTTCTAGGATTCATGACTACCGCGCCAGCTATCGGTTTACCCAAGTGGCTCTGGATGTGGATAGCAGCACCCAAAATGAAGGTTGATAGTTTAGGGAGACCCGTCGAGGCACCCTACGGACTTAGAAAGGTCGAAGCAGTACTACAAGATGCCGGGTACAATGCAGCAATAGTTGACCCAGATCACATACACAAGCACATAGATAGCATGAAGGTGTTAATGATAGGGCACCACGACTTCTTCGCGTATGGGCCACCCAGCTGTGAATGGTGGATGTTGACCGGTAAGGAACCTGTCAATAGAGTATCTTTTCGCGAGTTCATGGAATCCCCGGCTGTCAGGGAGGCTGAGAGAAGAGGCGCTAAGATAATAGTTGGTGGACCTGCTGCATGGCAATGGCTCTGGGCGCTGGAGGAGTGGAAGAAATGGGGCGTAGACTGCGTAATTGATGGTGAGGCGGAGCTAGTAATCACAGACATCGTTGAGGCCGCACTGAATAACGAGCCTTTACCGGACTACGTGTATGTTGGACCAGCAGATACGCCCTCTGTGGAGCAAATACCCATAATTAAGGGTGCTAGTGTGAACGGCTTAGTAGAAATAATGAGGGGGTGCCCTAGAGGCTGCCGCTTCTGTTCAGTCACCTTAAGGCCCTTGAGATTCATGCCCATAGAGCACATAGTTAAGGAGATAGAGGTTAACGTGAGAGCTGGAGTAAAGAACGCAATACTACATAGCGAGGACGTACTCCTCTACTACGCAGATGGTGTTAAGCCTAGACCAGAACCCGTACTGAGGCTTCACGAAGCGGTCTTGAAAACAACCCCTGGCTCAATAGCATGGGCTCACATAAGCCTAGCAGCGACAAAGTACGCTGAAGAAAAATATAGGCTTATATCCAAGCTCATGAATGACATGATCATACCTAGGCAGAAGTATATCGGCGTTGAGGTCGGGATAGAGACTGGTAGCGTGAGACTAGCAAAGATAATTATGCCCGCGAAAGCTGCTCCATATTCACCAGAGCAATGGCCGGAAGTAGTTGAGGACGCCTTCAGAATAATGCACGAAAATCACATAGTGCCAGCGGCAACTCTAATACTCGGCCTCCCAGAAGAGAAACCAGAAGACATAATAGCTACTGCCGAATTACTTGATAAGCTTAAGCCCTACAGGAGCTTGATAGTACCGATGTTTTTCGTGCCAATGGGTGCCTTCAAAAATAGAGAGTGGTTTAAGACACACGGGTTAAGGGAGGAACACGTAGATGTCCTGATTCAGTGCTTAAGGCATAGTGTACGGTGGGCTGAAGATATAATGAATAGATTTTATATACGTGAGCCACTATTGCTACCTGTCAGATTAGTGCTAAAATTATTCCTTTCATCTATACGTAAGAATATGGCCAAGGTGAAGCCGGCTCTAGAGGCAATAATAGCTAATGGAGAAAGAAGGTAGATCCTAAATACTTATAAATAACTTCCTTAGCTTCAAGAACATAGTTCAGAATTCTCCTACCCTTCTTCAGTGATGTCAGAGTAAGTAATAGATCTCTCTCTGAGAAGAAGTTTCTCCCACCGTTACTGTAATAGCTTCCCCACGTATATAAGACTAGTTGCCAGCGCACCCATCAATCTGGCAACACTCAGAAAACATCATTAGGAGAATTCTCTTTTTGTTAAAAGTGGGCCCGCCGGGATTCGAACCCGGGACCACCGCCTCGTGAGGGCGGCATCCTGCCGCTAGACTACGGGCCCATGTTTCTACTATTGTCACTACTATATAAGTTTCTTTCTCGTCACTACTTCAATGTTTCTATAACTACATGAGTTACTGTTTCTTTAACTCCTTCTATTCTCGATATCTGCTTCAAGAACTCATCTAATTTAGACTGATTGACTACTACAATAAGGTCTATTTCTCCTGTAACTCTGTATACTTTCTCTACGGGAAGTGTTTTAACTATTCGTGCATATGTCTGGTTTCTTGCTCTAGGCTCTACCTTCACTAGAACAAATACTTCAGCTGACCTCATTCCTAGAATTTCTAGAGCTTTTTCTGTAAGCATTATAAAGCCTCTTCCTGTTTTTATGAGACCTTCTTCTCGTAGTTTTCGCAGATGAACATTTAGAGCCTGTCGTGTAATTCCAAGCTCTTTTGCCAGTTCACTTTGAGACTTGTTCACTATAAATATCTCCATTCCTTGGCTGTTTTCAAGTAGATACTTTAAGATAGTTAATTGTTTTTCTGTCAATTTTATATGGCCTTTTTCCATAGTTATACCCTATTTTAGATATATGTAAACCTATATATAAAATTTAGCTTTCAGACTGCTTTTTGAAAAATTTTCTTAATGTGAAGACCATATCCCCTGCAATAATCCCTAAGCAGGATACTATTATTAGCAATAAATCGAGAAAAGCATACGATACTATTTCTGACACTCTTATTTTTTTTCTATGGCGAATGATATTATGCAAAAGTAGCACACCATAAGAGAATAAAAACATGGAAAAACCAACTAAGTAGAAGCCGAGTAGTAGAAATATTATACTAAGAACAAAATACGATAACAAAAACAACAATATATAAGTTAAAGCCTTGGAAAATATACTTTCTGGATGCTTTCTTTTGAAAATAGAAAAACCGAGACCGTATTGAAAATATCTCTTTAATAACTTCACTAAAGTATTTCTATGATAGTGATACACCACCAGTTCTGGCACACATAAAATTTTGTAACCACTCTTAAGTATTCTATACGCGTAATCGATATCATCTGATCCATAAGCTTTATACTCTTCGTCGAAAAAACCCACTTTATCTACTATTTTCCGCTTTATTGCAAAATTACATGTAACGATTAGAGTAGATAATGGTATATCATTTGCTATTAAAGCTCCTTCGTCAATTATTTGAACCTTAGTATTATTTTTAAATAATTTATTTACAATATTAACTATCTCTAGATTAACCTTAGCAGCTCTTGTGGGCGAAATTATCGAGTAGTCTAAGTACTTTGAAAGAAAAGCCTCAGGATTTGCTGATACCATAGACCCTGCTACACAATAGATATCTGGATACTTTTCAAATAACTTAATTATATTCTCGACCCAATTTTCAGTAAGCCTTACATCACTATCAGTAAATATTAGAATATCTCCCAAAGCATTTTTAATTCCAATATTTCTTGCTAAATTTGCACCACTAGTTCCTCTAGCATCTATTATTTTTATTTCAGATGCTGTGTATTTTTCAAAGATCTCGTCAAATCCGCCTTGGTATACTATTATAATTTCATCAGGCTTTAGTGTTTGCTGAAGAATAGATAAATACAACTCCTCAGGTTTCGGAGGCTTCCCTTTAAGAGGCACTATCAAAGATATTTTAGCCAACAGACTCACCTGCCTGAGAGGAGAGTTGCCTACCCATATAGATATTTCATTTTATATTGCTGTTCTTTTTGTTATAGGTACTTTTCTTCAGTCCTCAAAATCTCTAAAGCTAGAAGGCTTTGAGAAAACTTATATACCTAAATTATGCTAGCTTAGTAGAGAAAATGTCGGATAACACTCTAGATATATCAGCATTACTTGACGCAATGGAGCGCCAAAAAAGAATAGCCTTCAATAATCTCATCGATGGAATAATAACAGTCGCAGCATTTACCATAATAACTTTCATAACTCCATGGATCTTCAGAACATACTTTCCTATAGAGCTTTCATCAGCAGAAGCTTTCTACAGATTTCTCCAAGTAGGTTTATTGTTTGCGCTTCTCTATGTATGTATATCTAGACTAATGTTCATGGGATGGGATCTCTACAGAATAGCCAAAATAACTTCAAGGACTATTCTTCTAGAGAACATTAAGACAAGCGACTACCGCAGCGATCCAGCCGCCATGAAGATGTACGAGCTCCTATCCCAAGAAGACAAACTAGTCAAGCGCTTACTGTGTATAGTAGCCGCCTTCATAACATTAACGTATATTCAATCAACAGAATACTTCGGTGAAATAGTATATAACTTAGCTCTACCAACTCTATTCAAGTCATCCCCATCGCTTATAGTACTTCCTGTATATGTAATAATGCTGTTCTCACTGTCATTCGTAATCTCTTCGCTAATCTACGTTAAGGAACAACTTACCCCGCTGCTTGATGAAATATACGCCTATACAAAGAGCATAATATCTGCTCAGCTATCATCAAGCATATGCCCCGAATGCGGAGCAAGAATTCCTCAGAAAGCAGTACACTGTCCATTCTGCGGTTTCAAAGTGGTTGCTGTCAATAAAGATAAAGTTAAGAAAATTGTGGACACTTCATCCTAAGTCTCTTAGCGAGTGTTAAAGCATCTTTTATTATATGGAGATGATCAAAAGCCAAAGTCTTAGGAATCTCTCTAAAGAACTTTACTTCTAGTACCTCCTCTTCACAAGGTTTTTTGTAGACTCAGATAATTCAGCTAAATATGCTATAGAAACAACATGTCCTCTCGGATCTCTTCCAGGATCAGAATACACTCCCACAAGCCCCTTTATTTTTACTTTAAATCCTGTTTCTTCCTTCACCTCTCTTAACGCTGCATCCTCTACACGCTCACCATACTCTACAAATCCTCCAGGCAGCGCCCTCCTTGTTCAATACAACTACGTCGACTGCCAGAAGCGGATGTTTTCTAGTCTTACTTTTATCCACTTGTCATTACTCTCAACACTTTTAAAAATCATTAACGCCTAGCCGAGATAAAGTATAATTTTCTCCCTTACTAATCAATACTACGCGCGGGAGAGACCATGAGACTGGAGGCTAAAAAAGGAAATATTATAAGAATCAAGGGACCCGCTTCCGTAGTTCTAAGAGAAGGAAGTGTTGAATACTTAGGTAAAACCTTAAGGGAAAAGGAAAGAATATCAATACCCGTTGGAAAAGTAGCGTTCATAAATATTCTCGAAAATAGTTCACTAGAAGTCAATTTAGGGGAAGATGCTGAAATAGAAGTATTAGAAGAGATTGAGGACGTAACTGTACCTTATCACTGGAGAACTCTCATTGAGCCGCTAGTTTCGGAGCTAAAGAAAAAGCCCACAAAAATTATGATATTAGGCGACGTAGGTACAGGCAAAAACTTGCTAGCAACTTATATTGCAAACTTAGCTGTAAAGAAAGGATATACTGTCGCTATTCTCGATAAAGATGTCGGTCAAAGCTCCTTAAGTGCTCCGACAACAATAGGTTTAGTCATAACGAAAAAAGCCACTACTTCACTTCACAAAGTAAAAACTCATTACGCCTACTTTGTGGGATCGATATCTCCGGGAGGATTTATTCACAGAATACTGGTAGCCTCAGCCTTTCTTTTAGAAAAAGCAATGTCTCAAAATGTAGACTTAATAGTAGTTAATACCGACGGCTGGATTCACGGAAAAGAAGCTAGGGAGTACAAATGGAGCCTTATCGACATAGTTCGTCCTGACTATATTATAGCACTTCAATCAACTAGAGAATTAGAACATATTTTGAGAGCTTACGAAACCCAAAAGTGGGTAGAAATAATTAGATTACCGAGTATTAAAGAAGCTGTTTCAAGAGACCCCACTAGCAGAAAAATTTACAGGGAATCTGCATATAAAAGGAAATTAGCTAAATCAAAAATACGGACACTTAGTTGGAGTAGAGTCAGATTTAAGGGAACTATTTTTGGATCGGGGTTTAAGCTAGACAAAGACAAGATAAGCAGACTAGAGGCCCTACTAAAAGCATCAATAGTCTACGCTGAAGACGCTTACGATGCTTTGCTTATAGTTACAAATGAGAAAGTAAGAGTCCCCGAGGAAGTATTGAACACGATAAAAACAGAATTTTCCAAAAACGATGTGTTAGTAGTGCATAAAGGATATGAAAAAGGACTTATAGTGGGACTGTACGATGACCAAGGATTATTCCTCGATATAGGAGTAATGACAGAAATAGACTACAAAAAAGAAATAGTAAGAGTTCTCACAAACGTAGAGGCAGAAAAAATAGCACTTATATATGTTGGTAATTTAAAGCTTGGAGGAGATCTATCAGAAAAAACTAAAATCTACGGTTTTCCTCTTTGAAGCTAGTAAAACTTCTTTTCTCCTTTCTCCTTCTCCTTTTCTTCAAGCCTGCTAGCTGCGATTATATCGTCTATTCTTAGTATCATGCTAGCTGCTTCCACTGCTGATCTCACTGCATGAGTCTTGACAATTAGTGGCTCGATTATTCCCTCTGAAAGCATATCGCAGACTTTTCCTGTATATACATTAATACCCATTTTCCATCCCTCAGGCTGCTCGTGAGCAGCTCTTAGCTCAGCTAATATGTCTATTGGATCTAGTCCAGAGTTTTCTGCTAGAGCTCTTGGAATAACTTCTACTGCATTAGCAAAGGCCTCTATTGCGAGCTGCTCCTTTCCACCTATTTCAGCAGCATATTCTCTTAACACTTTAGCTATTTCTACTTCTGGTGCACCGCCTCCTGGAAGTATGTATGGCTCTTCAATTACGTCAGCTACTACACTCAGAGCATCAATTAGCGACCTCTCTGCCTCATCTACTACTTTTTCTAAACCTCCTCTGATGAGTATGCTCACTGCCTTGGGGTTCTTGCAGCCCTCTACAAAAACCATTTTCTCTTCGGCGACCTTTCTTTCTTCAACTAGCTCTGCTTCACCTAGGTCCTTGGGGCTTAGATCATCAACTCTTGTCACTATTCTTGCTCCAGTTGCTCTAGCAAGCTTCTCCATATCAGATTTCTTTACTCTCCTTACTGCTAGAATTCCTTCCTTAGCTAAGTAGTGTTGAGCAATATCATCTATTCCTTTTTGGACAAAGACCACGTTAGCTCCCGTTTCTTTTATCTTTTTCACCATTTCCTTTAGAAGTCTTTCCTCTTCTTCTATGAACGCCTTCATCTGTGATGGATCATTTATTCTAATCTCAGCGTCTATTTCTGTTTTCTCGATTTCAAGTGGACAGTCAAGTAAAGCTATTTTAGCTTTTTCTATACGCTTCGGCATTCCTGGATGAACTACTTCTTTGTCTATTACAACACCGTAAATGAGCTTAGTATCGAATAAACTGCCTCCCTGCTTCTTTATTATCTGAATGTAGTCGATGTCTGCCACATATTTACCGTCTCTTTCTTCAGCTATCTGCTTAACAGCTTTTACTGCTATATCAGCGAAATAGTCTTTGACCCCGGCAACAGCCTTACCATGCATTGCTGTTAGCGCAACTTTCTTTAAAGTGTCATAGTCATTTATGTCTACCTTTATTGCTCTCTTCTTTAAAACCTCAATAGCCTTTTCAAGAGCCTTCTTATATCCGCTTATAATAATTGTTGGATGAATGTCCTTATTTAGTAGGTGTTCAGCCTCCTTTAGTAATGCTCCGGCAAGCACTACTGCTGTCGTTGTTCCGTCTCCAACTTCATCGTCCTGTGCTTTTGATATTTCAACAAGAAGTTTAGCTATTGGGTGCTGTACGTCAATTTCGTCGAGAATCGTTGCTCCGTCGTTACTTACAGTGATATCTCCTAGACTATCAATAAGCATCTTGTCCATGCCTTTAGGACCTAGTGTAGTTTTAATAGTCTCGCTAATTGCGCGAGCGACCATTATGTTGAGTCTAATAGCCTCTTTGCCTACAGTTCTAGTAGTACCTTCTTTGAGTATCAGTACGGGCACCCCACCAATTTGTGTTAATACAGCTGGCTGCGCCTGAGACATACTATCACCTCTTCAGCAGAATTTACGACTAGCACTTCTATTTAAATTTTTCTATAAAAAACTTCTGCACAAATTGTTAAAGAGTAGGTAAAATCCATTTAGTTAATCTTCGCGCAGCTAGCTTAACGTCCTCTTCAGTAACAGTTCTTCGTCCTGCATGTTTAGCAAGCTCTATTGCTTCTTTAGCTATTTCATATGCTATCGCTTCAAGTACATCTCGAAGAACTATAGCTGCCCCGTTACTTACTCTCTCTGCTCCCGCCTTATGAATTATTCTATCTACAGGAGCTAAAGGTATCTCTGGCACATTTTTATTCCACTTTCCTAAGCAATAAAACTATCTCTTTATCTAAAATAATACATGTTAAACTGCTCATTTAAAGACATAAAACGCCGGGAACAAATATATTAATACCTTAAACCAAAGATTGGTGTATGGGTAAAGTTAGACCGGGGTTCATTAAAAGACTAGCGCGAAAACTACTAGAAACATATCCCGATAAATTCACTACAGACTTTGAGGCAAATAAAAGGCTAGTAGCTAAATTAACAAATATTCAGTCTAAAAGAGTACGCAATAGGGTCGCCGGATACATAACACGTTTGGTTAAATTATCCGAGCGAGAACAAGTTTAAAGTAATCTTGCCCCGAGATGATGTCACTGACCTGCGCTGACAAATGATGACCTAAAAATCCTCTGATCTTTTAATTCTCCTTCTGAAACTAGAGTAATAGTTATAAGCAGTTTCTAAAGTATGTGATGGGTACTATGCCATTTAACGAGGGAGACTATATCTTAATCGACTACATAGTAAAAGTCAAGGAAGACGACCGCGTTATAGATACGACAATAGAAGAAGAAGCTAAAAAGGCAGGAGTATACGAGGAAGGAAAAGTCTATGGCCCAGAGCTAGTCATAATAGGCGAAGGCTGGATACTAAAGAGCGCAGAAGAAGAAATTAAGAAAATGAACGTTGGCGAAGAAAAAACATTCGAAATACCTCCTGAAAAAGCGTTTGGTCAAAGAGATCCTTCAAAAATAAGAGTCGTCTCAATAAGAGATCTACAGCGGAGAAACATTAGACCAAAGATAAATGAAATAATAAATTTCGACGGAAAGCCAGCTATAGTCAAGAGAATAGGTAGTGGAAGAGTAATCCTAGATTTTAATCACCCTCTAGCTGGAAAAACATTAGTATATACTGTAAAAGTAGTAAAGAAAATAGAAAAAACAGAAGATAAAATAAAAGAGTTAATTAGAAGAAGAATACATTTAATTGATTTAAACAAGGTAAACGTAACAATAGAAGACCACACAGCTACGGTATTATTACCGCTAGATCTACTATCTTACTCTAACATCAATTTAGCGTTAAGAGGAATAATCAGAGATATAGATAGATACATAAAAGAAATTTCTGCTGTTAAAATAATATTTGAGGCTACATTCGAACGGGAAACTGCAGAAAAACCTAAAAAAGAAGAAGAGAAACCAGAAAAACCTGAATCAAAATCAGCGTCAGAAAAAGCAGCCACCACTGAGTGAATTTTATTAGTTTTTTAATGTAGAAAAAATTAATTAACTTTTAAGAGAAATATTGTAAGGCTAATAATATGCTGGGGGTTGAATTTATAAGACATAAGTTGTTTAAAGGCACAACAACTGTAGGCATCGTTTGCAAAGACGGAGTGATAATGGCAACCGACCGTAGAGTAACCAGCGGCTTCTACATTTCGCATAAAAGAGGAAAGAAGATCCATAAAATAGACGACCATGTAGGAGTAACAATAGCAGGAGTTGTGGCAGAAGCACAGTTCCTCGTAGATAGGCTCGCTAGCGAAGCTACTCTATATCGGCTCGAAAACAATAAGCCTATTCCACTGAAGTCAGTAGCATCGATAGCATCATCTCTACTTTTCAGTGCAAGGCCTTTCGTCATGGTAGTTCAGCTTATAATAGGAGGAGTAGATAACGAAGGCCCAGCCATATATGAGGTAGACTGGTTCGGCTCAACAACAAAAGAAGATAAATTCATTGCAACAGGATCAGGTTCTCCCTATGCTTTAGGAGTTCTTGAATCAGAATATTCAAAAGATATACCGCTATCAGACGCCATTAAGCTGGCAGTAAAAGCAGTCTTTTCAGCAATGCAAAGAGACCCCGGCAGCGGCGAAGGCATAGATGTCGCATATGTATCTAAGGATAAAGGTTATAGGGAGCTATCTGAAGAAGAAATTAAGAAAATACTGTCTACCGCAAAGTAGAGGTATCTGATAATGACGACAGATTTTGTTTTAGCAAATATAAGAGAAACTATATTAAAAAATATTCCCCCAAACGTAGGAAAAGTAAAAATAGATTTTGAAGGACCTAAAATAGCAATAATACTAGATAATCCACAGTCTCTCATAGAAAACGAAGATATTATTAAAAGAGTAGCAAAAACCATCAAGAAAAGAATAATTATCAAAGTAGACCCTGAATCGCGGTTACCTGAAGAAAAAGCAAAGGAAGTAATATTAAACATAATTCCTCCTGAAGCTGAGGTTAAACATCTGTACTTTGACGAAAATACAGGCGAAGTTGAAATAGAGGCTCTGAAACCTGGATATGTTATAGGTAAGGAGGGAAAAAACTTAAGGCAAATAATACTGCTCACAGGCTGGCGCCCTAGAGTAGTTAGAACTCCTCCGCTCGAATCTAAAACTATAAGAGAAGTAAGAAATATTTTAAGAGCTACATCTCCTGAAAGACAGAGATTTCTCAGAGACTTAGGCACCAAAATACATAGATCGCCATTCTTCAAGACAAGCCGTGTGAGAATAATAGCATTAGGAGGATTCCAGGAAGTTGGTAGGAGCGCCATTTTAGTTCAAACAGATGAAAGCAATATACTATTGGACTGTGGAATTAAACCCTCGTTATCAGGAGACGAATATCCGTTCATATATATGCCGGAGTTTGATATAGATCAACTCGACGCCGTTATTGTAACTCATGCGCATTTGGATCACTGCGGTCTAGTACCGTATCTATTCAAGTACGGTTATAGAGGCCCAGTCTACTGTACGGCACCTACAAGAGATCTTATGAAGTTACTACAAGAAGACTACATTCAAGTCTCTATTAAAGAAGGAAAAACTCCATTATACTCGAAAAAAGATATCTACGATGTAATATCACACACAATAACTCTAGAGTACAGCGAAGTAACTGACATAGCTCCTGATGTTAAGCTAACATTACACGACGCTGGCCACATCTTAGGGTCTGCGATTGTACACCTGCACATAGGTAACGGTCTTTGCAATATTGTGTACACAGGTGACTTCAAATTCGAACGAACAGCGCTTCTCGAAGCTGCAAACTACAAGTTCCCTAGACTTGAAGTTCTTATAATGGAGTCGACTTACGGCGGTAGAGAAGACCGAGTACGCTCAAGAGAAGAAACAGAAAGAGAATTCATAGAAATATTAAATAGAACGCTTTCAAGAGGAGGAAAAGTTCTGATTCCAGTTTTAGCTGTTGGAAGAGCTCAAGAAATAATGCTTGTCATAAGTAATGCTATGAAAAATAAACTCATACCCGAAGTACCTGTATACATAGAGGGAATGATGAAAGAAGTAACAGCAATTCACCTAGCATATCCAGAATTTCTCTCAAGAGAAATGAGAGAAAAAATATATCATGACGAAAACCCATTCTTATCAGAATACTTCACTACAGTAGACGACCCTCAAAAACGCATAGAAGTAGCCGAAGGAGAGCCCTGTATAATTCTCGCAACATCCGGCATGCTCATGGGGGGCCCTGTCCTAGACTACCTAAGGCTTTTAGCCAGTGATCCCAAGAACTCCTTAGTATTTGTAAGCTACCAGATAGAAGGCACTCTCGGTAGAAGAATACTAGATGGTCAGCGCGAAATAGAGTCTGTAGACCCTACCGGAAAAATATCTTTAGTAAAGCTACAATTAGAAGTATACAGAGTTGAAGGATTTTCAGGACATAGCGATAGAAGACAGCTAATTAGATATGTGAATAGAGTCACTCCTAAACCAGAGAAAATAGTGCTCTGTCACGGAGAGAAAACAAAAGCCCAGAGCTTAGCCTCATTCATCAACAGTAGATTAAAAATACATGCAATAGCGCCGAGCAATCTTGAAGCTATAAGAGTAAGATAATTTTGTTTTTAGTCATAAAAATTCTTAGAAAACATCTATTTACTAAATTGATAAAAACGCAAGTTTTATAATAGTGAACAGAATACACCTTTTGCAAAGGTGCTTTACATGTCTAGCGAAATGCTTAATGAAGCTCTAGGTAACATGGTGTTAGTGAAACTCAAAGGCGGAAGAGAAGTTAGGGGAATTTTACGAAGCTTCGATCAGCATTTAAACCTAGTATTAGATGAAGCAGAAGAAATTAAGGATAAAAAATCTAGAAAATTAGGAACTATAATTGTGAGAGGAGATAATGTAGTTCTTGTAAGTCCTGTATCGGTAACGGTGAAGTAGTATGGTCAAAGGAACAACCTCATTTGGTAAAAAGAGCAAAGGAAAAACCCATATAAGATGTAGAAGATGCGGAAGACACGCATACCACGTGAGAAAGAAATACTGTGCAGCTTGCGGCTTTGGTCGATCTAAAAGAATGCGCAGATATTCGTGGCAAAACAAGAAATACAACAGAGTTAGGTTAGTATAGTCCTAAGTAAACCTTTACTACTACCGGATCTCCGTCTTTAATATTGAGGACTTTCCTAATACACAGGGGGGCTATTATCTCGATTATCTCAGGCCCATGATGTGTTCTCTCTATAAGAATTAATGCTCCTTTAACTTTATCATTTACTATAGCATAAAAGCACTTGGCTCCTCCGTATTTTCTCTTACCATTATAGTGTTCACTTATCTTTATTCCGCTAATATAATTCAAAATATTTTTTCTTTTTATACTATCACTATCTAGTTTAACATTAAAGGTCCCCGGATAAGGCTCAAATCCTAATTTTTCTTTAAACTGCTTATAGTAGAAGGGTAATGAGACGTAGTAGGCTCCTTCACCTAATCCTGATACAGCAGTGCCTCTCAGTATTACTACTTCATTAATTTTCTCGAAAATTTTCTTAAACTTTAAATAGTAGCTATAAAGTAAACTTAAACCTTTTTCACTTATCATAATATATGTTCCCTCAATGGATTTTCTTCTAATAATTAAGTTTTCTTGCTCTAACTCTATTAACTTACGAGACGCAGACTGCTGAGAACATTTGATATACTTAGCTAGCTCACTAGTGCTTATTTTTACCGGAGAAAAAATTCCTCCCTTTAGCGATATTTTCATCAATATGTACACTTTCTCGTGCTCCTTCACAGCAGTCTCCCCCTACTACAACACACATACTTATTAATGCTTCTAGCAATCATTTTTGCCACCTTAATTGGCTCTGGATGCTTTCCCTCTACAGTAAATTTATTAACTAAATGCATGCATTCTCTAAAGTCAACACCAAAATATCTCACATAGACTATATGTCCTGTTCTAAGAGGTAATGGTACTCGTTTTCCATTTTTCCTGTAAACTTCTACTCTTTCTTTCCAGTCCGGAAAATTCTTTCTAATTATTTCCTCTAATCCTTTTGATTCTCTGTAGGTTACTGATATTACAGGAATTTTTACTGAGTTAAATACTTCGCTCAAATCTATTATGTTGTAGTAGCTTATAATTACACCATTTATTAAAATAAAGTTAATGTCATTTCTCCCAGTATTGTAATACATTCTTATAACAGCTTTCGTAGAATCCATTCCTCCTACAGTTACTCTCTCTATGTAGACTCCATCTATTAGAAAGTCACTTCTCATAACTACTCCAACTAATACTGCATATTTGTTCTCTTTTCTAAAGCTTTCAGCTATTCCAAGACACCGTATAGCTTTTTTATATACGTTTATTTTCCTAAATTTACTGGTATTTTCATGTATATTCTTTTCAGCCATCCTTGCTTTATTATGAGTAAATACTTCTTAATATATTAGCTCCTTCTTCACCGATTTCAACTATATTTTTTACGTTTCTAAAAAGTATTTTCATATAAAGGCTTTTATATGAGTACTCTTTATTACTGATAGGCTGAAATACAATACTTCTATTAAAATGAATTTTAAATAATGATAATAATTCATTTAGCCACGAAATACATTTATTTAAATTATAGTTAATTATACTTGATTTATATACTATATCAATATCAGAAACTATTATTAAATATTTTTTTAACATATGTTTTAGCGAGGTTAATGTGTGAACTAGTACCAGTAATTTGAGTAAATCATCTACAACTATAATAGATCCTTTATTCTTATTCTTACTTAAAATATTTTCAAAAACATCAAATAGAGGTGAAATAATTAAGAAATTTTCTGCAGTATTGTTTATGTATTTTAGAAAGGAGTTTACTACAGACTTTCGTAAATTCACATCATATAGTAGTAGGCTAGGACCTTTTTCCACCAGTATTTTTCTCAAAGCACTTTCTTTATCTTGCATATATTTTTAGATAATATAGATAGCTTAACATTAGAAATGTTATTAGTAGAAGCAGCACCGATAATCCAGCCATTTTTAAAGACTCTTCAGTTTTCTTTTTTAACGCTGAATACATGTAAACTATGCTGAATGCCCCAAATATATAAGAAATTGCAGTAACTATGACTTCTGTTAAAGACTGATACAAATTGTGTTGTATGATAAATGCCTGAAGCTCTCTCGGCGATGCTACAACAAGAGCGTATAAGATTCCTCCTAAAAGTAGTGCTGCAACGAAAATTATTACATAGGACAAAAATTTCGGTTCAAGCAGAGCTTCAAGATATCTTTTAGCAGTACCGATCATCTGCATTCCCTCGTCTATTTTAATTCCGATACTATATATTTTTTCGGCTCAAGTATTCATCTCGATAGAAGCTGTGAACATAGGTTATTGGCTCATACACCGAAAAAACTCTAGAAAAGTGAGCTCCCATTGGTATCATTGCTAAACATTTTGGACAAAATTGATGAAAACCATCTAGGATTATTCGGCATCGTGGACAATAAGTATAGTCCAGAGATAACATTAAGGGCCTCTCGTATTTAAGCAAGTAGTCTAGCAGAGTAACTAAGTCGTCTTTAGTGAAGTATATAGGATCTACCCGTAGAAAAACTCCTCCTTTAAGTTCTCTAAATGGTTCGCTATGATAAATCTTTAAGTATTCTTCGAGTGACCCCGCTATATTGTAGGGCATCAATGTTAGTGGAGAGAAATATTGCTCTAGATTTTTTATTGGAATGTTCTTTTTTCTTAGTACGTTTCTAATAATACTGACTACTCTTACAAAGTTTCTATCGTTACACATAAAAGAAAACTCTACTGTATACTCTTCGTTTTTAACAGCATCTCTAAATACCTTGATCAGTTCTTTTACTAGTTTTCTAGCAGTTGATATGATGTGATCTTTGTTATCGTTACCCGCTAGCAAAAAGGCTGTAAAGTATACTCCTATAAAGGAAATTAAATAACGCGAATATTCCCACCTATAGTAATAGTCTCCTTTAAGTATATACTCTGTTAACGGTTTTAGCCTTCTTTTAGCTACAATATCTTTAATAAAGCTATGTTTGCTGTTAAATGCCAGCGCCACAGAATCTGCTACGTTATATATTTTGTCAAAAAACTTTTCTTCCGTATGACTTTCAAGCATTATTAAAGGCAAATTAACAGCAATAGAGGAAATTATCCCGTAAGCTGGCAGAATCGGTACTTCCTTAGGTTTTTCGAGCTGTATACCTTCACTAGAAGTAGAAACATAGTTTTCTTCCTTAACAAGTGTTATTGGAACTCTTGATGCAAGCGCCTTATATATAGTACTTAGAAGATCATCATCCCTTAGGACTCTGTCATTTACTTTGAGCACTACTATGGGAGTTTTTGAAGGATACTTGCTATTAACATTTGCTAAAACATTCAACAATGTTTTTGCTAATAGTAGCGCTTCATCCATGTAGTCTACAAAGGAGAATAAACCTGTATTTTTGTATTTAATCTTAATATCTTCGTATTCTTTAGGTAAAGAAAACGCACAAGCTAGTGCTACGGGTCTATAGTTTCTATAACTTAAGTTATTTATGTTGAGTATTTTAGTAAAATAGAGTAATTCCAATGATACTTTGTCTTGATCACCTTTACTTATAAAAGGTGACAAAATAAAATTAAAGTTGTCTATGATTTGAGAAATATAATAATAATCTTTAAAATAATTTAATGTAATATACATTGAGAAAAGAGCCTCTCTAAAGTTTTTCGGAGCAGGTATGATTATCTCGGGAAAAAATTTATTTCCCATAAAATTTTCTTTCGACAAACATAGACATAAATCATGTCTAATGTCTTCAACCCCAATAAACCAATCACTGCTGTTCGCTATGTGTATATATCCGTTTAAATGCGCAACAAGAACACTAGGAGGTATTAGCTGAGACATTGTATAAGCCTCGATTATCGACCTCCCAAGTATTCTTAGCAAAACATTGGGAGTGTAAGGTCTTACTAAATCATAAGATTCAAATATATTTTTTACATCGTAGACAGGTAAACCGTATCTACTATATTTCTTTATATATTCTTCACATCCTTTCTCAAGTAGCGTAGCAATTACTAGTTCTCTTATTAAGTTTGTTGAAACATAGCGTAGATTTGCATTCTTAAGTTTCTCCTCTACATCAACTGCTACTTCCTTAGCCAGCGACCTTTTGATACCAGTCTCTCTGACTAGACTATCTATTATTTTATTTTTATCAAAGTACTCCATTACATATTTTGATGTCGAAACAAGCATGTCTCTACTTTGTAGAGCAAGATAAGACTCCCTAAATTCTTTAAATAAATCAAATATCTTAAATCCTAGATCAGTTAATCTATATTTTCCTGTATTTCTATCTATTTCTATTATTCTATTGTCTACTAATTGTCTTAAATGATAACCAAATTTTCCACTTTTATCTCTTGCGATACCGATCTTCTGCATTAATTCGCCATAAGATAACTCTCCTTCATTATATAATAGTTTAATTATTTGCATTCTAACTTCATTACCTATAATTCTCAATATTTTTACTATATCCTGCACCCCCAGCCCCCCTCATATCATTTCATGTCTAAAAATATAATCTTTAATTCGTCTTGTCTACTTATATTTTTCCAAGAATCAATCGATCATTGCTAAGACCGTATATATTTATTACACCTCTATAGAATACTGAATGAATGCCTTCAATAAGAGTAGTATTAGTCGAACCGTACTACGAAATTAATATAGGATACGTGGCTAGAGTAATGAAAAACTTTGGTTTCAAAGAACTCTACTTGGTGAAACCTAGAGCACAAATAAGTGGTATTGCTAGACGCTATGCTATGAAAGGAAGAGATGTATTAGAAAGAGCAGTAATACTAGATTCTATAAATCCTGCTATTAAAGACGCTGAGTTAGTTGTCGGAACAACTGGAAAAACATCAGATACATCACTTTTAAGACAGACCCTCTCTGTGAGAACTTTTGCCGAAAAAGTTAGCTCTATTCAGGGAAGAGTAGCGATTTTATTTGGTAGAGAGCCTTCGGGCTTAACAAACGAAGAAATAAAACTATGCGACTACATGGTAACTATTCCTGCGAACCCCGAATACCCTATTCTAAACCTCTCTCATGCAGTAGCCATAGTTCTATACGAGATATACATGGCCACGAGAAAAAGAGCTGTAAAAGAACACAAAATTCCAAGAAATTACGCTACATTATTTCTTGATTATGTTTCCAAAATATGCGATAATATAGAGTTTCATGATATGAAAAAAGATAATATTATATTAGCTTTTAAGAAAATAATATATAAATCAAATTCTACAGAAAAAGAACTAAGAACAATATTATTATTTATTAGAAAAATATATGTTTTATTATGTAAAAATTGATTCTAAATTCCTACTTAGTTAACTAAGCAATCTTTATAAATCAGCGTGAAGACATATAGTGATAATTATGCCTCTGCGGCCAGGCAGATGCTATAGGCGGTTCGACACACCACCTTACACTAGACTAGAGTATATTAAAGGAGCTCCACATGTACAAATACCAAAATTTGACCTCGGGAATGTTAAAGGAAACTTCACACACATAGTTAAGCTAATTACCAAGGAAAGAGGTCAAATCAGAGCAAATGCATTAGAAGCAGCAAGAGTCATAGCACACAAATATTTAAGCAAAAATGTTGGCGAAGCAAACTATCATATGAAATTATGTGTATACCCACATCACGTTTTAAGAGAAAATAAAATGATGGCCATGGCTGGCGCCGATCGTCTCCAGGATGGAATGAGACTAGCGTTTGGTACGCCTATTGGAAGAGCCGCCAGAGTATATGAGAACCAAACAGTAATATATGTGAGAATAAACGGTGAGCACATAGATAAAGCAAAAGAAGCCCTTAGACGCGCTGCATCAAAGCTACCTTTACCATGTAGAATAGTTGTAGAGCTTCTAGCTGCTCAATAACAATCTATTCAAGTAAATTAATTAAGTAAAATAGGGTGTTTTCTGTGAATCAAGGAATAAAGAGAATGATAGAGGCATGCATATACGTATGGAGCCATATTATAAATAACGAAAACGACAAAGTCTCTAGAGAGAAAATTGTAAAAATGCTTAAAGATGCCTATCATAAGTTTAAAGTAAAACCTATAAAAGACTACAGTAGAACAGGACTTTACGAGAGAGAAATAATAACGCTATACATTGTTGGAAAATATGGACTAAACCTCGTAGATGAAATAAATTCATTATCAAAAGTATTCTACAAGGAAAAAGAATACGACTCACTATATCATGAACTTATTGAAAATTCATCCAGCAGTAACACTTTAGAAAAAAAGCTGTCTGCTGAAGTTATATTGAAGACTGCCAGATTCGGACTAATAATGTCTTTACTTGGATTTGGATTAAATAATAAGTTTTTAGAAGTTATATCACTTTTAGCAACTAATTACCCAGACTATGCACCAAAATTACATAAACTTGCCAAAATATATATAGCTATAGAAATAGCTAAAAAGATTGCAGAAGGTACTGTAAAAAACCGTTTAGAAAAAGAAGCTCTTAAGCAAGCACTTTGTATGAAAATAAATTCGCCGAAAGCAGCGCCATCCGACAAGATGATCTACAAGTTTGCAAAGTACTATTTCGGTGTACCAGAAGATCGGGCATTCCAAGTGCTCAATGTCAAGGATTCAATACTAGCTGAAATTTAATCTTTATTTTTTATACACTCAGATATAATCTCGAAAACAATCTCTCTATCTTTTATTTTACAAGCGGACCATAGTGGTGAATCACAATTAACAACAAATATACGTCCCTTTTTTCTTCTAAGTCTTCTCACCATTCCTGCTCTCATGAGTTTATATAGAACCTTTTTAATAGAGTAAAGAGTATAAGCATTAATGGGTAGTCCCGCTAGTTTAGCTATATCTATGCTCTCAAAGGAGACACATGTGCCTTTAGCCTTACTAATTAGCTCTACAAGTGCATCACATACCGCCTTCTCATATACTTCACTTCTTTTATTTTTCTCAGACATTCTCCGCCCCTAGAGCTCTACTATTTTGCTAAGAGTTTCTAGATCTCCGTGTTTAAAAGCAACCCATATAGGACTTTCCTTAGTCGCCATATATTTTATTCCGTGACTAGATCTGCTGTATCTTGTGATAAGTCCTTTATCGCATAGCTCATCTAGTATACTTCTTATAACTGTTAAAAGAACTGGCTGCGACGGTAAACCAGCTATTGTAGCAAGTTTCTTGCAAGTGAACGTAACACAGCTTCCTCTAGACTTTTTAATTAGGTCACCCATCGCTTCTATTACAGCAAGCCTTACTTTTCTATAGTCCCGATAAGGTATCTCCCCTAAACCAACACTCTTTACTTTCACGCTTTTCTCTTCAAAAATACTAATAAGTATAAGACTTTGAGAAAAAGAACATATTAAACAGAGTAATACGGAGCTAGTATCAAAATATATTTGACCCCACAATATATTCAATGAAGCAGAATCTTAGTAAGAAAAATATATATTTAAGCTGGTTTTCACACTAGTCCCTAAGGATCAGGTTGGTGAAAATGCTTAGAGAAATATACATACCAGACACAACGGTAATAATTAAAGGCACTCTGAGTACTGCACTTGAGAGACGGTCTCCAAAAATTTTAGGTAAAATAATTATCCATAATCTGCTCGTGTTACACTTCGAAAAACTTTTAAGAGAAGGGAAAAGTCAAGGTCTATTAGGTTTACAGGAATTAAGAAAAATAAGAAGTATTATTAAAGAAAAGTATAGCGAAGAAGAACTAATTATAGAGGAAAGCCGAGAACTCCCACAAGGATACCAAATGCTAAGAGATGAAGGCATAGACGCTATCCTGAGAGAATTAGCTAAGGACTGGAACGCCACACTCATAACATCTGATAGAACACAGTACGAAACATGTTTAGCTGAAGACGTTAAAGTAATTTACTTAAAAACGGAAACTGGAAAAGCACTAATTTTTGAAAAAATGTTTCCCGAGAACGCTATGTCTTTACACTTGAAGGAAAACGTTGTTCCTTACGCAAAAGTGGGAAAACCTGGAAAATGGATCTTCGTGAAGATAAGAGATGAGCCTTTAACTAGAGAAGAGCTAGAAAGTATGATAAGAGAAATAATTGAGGCTGCTCGTAGCTCGCCTGATGCATTCATAGAAATAGATAGGCCTGGATCAACAATAGTACAGCTTAAGAAGTATCGTATCATAATAACTAAACCGCCTTTCTCTGATGGATACGAGCTAACTATAGTTAGACCACTTGTCAAGTTAAGTATTGAAGATTATAACTTACCTAAAAAACTTCTAGAACGTCTTGAGAAAAGAGCTGAAGGTATTTTAATAGCTGGAGCCCCTGGAATGGGTAAGACTACATTCGCTCAAGCTCTAGCAGAGTTCTACATGAGAAAGAACAAGGTCGTTAAAACAATAGAGTCTCCCAGAGATATGCATTTGCCTCCGCAAATAACCCAATATTCTAAGGCTTACGCGAGCTCGGAGGAAATACATGATGTCTTACTCTTATCTAGACCAGACTACACCGTATTTGATGAAATGAGAGATACTAGAGATTTCGAATTATTTGCTGACCTTAGACTAGCAGGCGTAGGCATGATAGGTGTAGTTCACGCAACAACTCCTATAGACGCCATACAACGCTTTATAGGAAGAGTAGAATTAGGGATGATTCCCTCTATAGTAGACACTGTAATATTCATTAAAGACGGTGAAGTCGCAAAGGTCTACGAATTAGAGACTGTTGTTAAGGTACCCTATGGTTTGAAAGAAGAAGACCTAGCCAGACCTGTAGTAGTAGTAAAAGACTTCTTTACAGGTGAGCCGGAATACGAATTATATGTCTTCGGCGAAAGAACATTTGTTGTCCCACTAAAGAAGAAAGAATCAGAAAGGAAAGAAATGACTAGAATTCTTATTGAAAAAACTATAAGAAAATACGTGCCTGATGCTGAATTCGATATAATAATTCATGATACTCACGCTGAAGTTCTAGTTCCTACAGAGATATACAACTATGTACGTAAAAAATGCCGTAAAAGACTAGAGAGACTGAGTAGAAAACTCGGAATAAGAATTGGGCTGAGACCTAAGGTGCTCTAATAATACTCAAGCCATATAAATATATACTGGATTGCTAGATTTTAATCACGATTGAGACCTAGTAGTGTAAAGTGGTTACTATGGCAAAGAAGTGTATAAATTGCACGTGGTATGACGCTTCACGCAGAATATGTAGAATTCTAGGGAAAGAAGTCGTCGACCCAGATAATCCTCCATGTTCACTAGGCTCACTTTCACGAGACAATAGTTCGTTGAAACCCACTTCCGTCGAAACTTCCTTGTCGAGAATTCTCTCTAAAACCTCTCCTTCACCAACTACAGCTACTAAGTATACAGACTCTACAACTACTCTCGAAACTTCATCGATAGCACCTCCTCCTAAACCCACTTTCCCCTTAAAAAAGACCCTTTTGATGTATGCCCCGACTGGTATACCTGAATTGGATAGAGTACTTGGAGGAGGATTCCTTAGAGGAAAGACTTATCTTATTGCAGGCGAAACTGGTTGTGGAAAGACAATTTTTTCTATGCAATTTTTGTTAAAAGGAGCTGCTTTAGGAGAACCAGGTATATATCTCGCTATAGATGAACCTTCTGAGCACGTTAAAAGAGGTTTAAGGCTATTCGGATGGGATGTTAGTGAACTCGAGGAAGAAGGATTACTTCTCTTTCTCGATATGAGAACTCACTTCAGTAAGATATACTTAAGAGAAGAGAGAAGAAAAATAGAGCCAAAATACATTATAGAGTCTATAATAAGTAATATCAAGAAAATTAGAGCTAAGCGTCTAGTTATAGACCCCATAGCACCTCTTATCTATGGAGGATCTCCTTCAGACGTAGTATACGTTAGAGAATTCGTTAGAGAAATAGTATTTTCCCTAGAAAGACTAGGCACAGTAACCACAATAATGACAAGCGAAATACCCACAGGGTCTACGCAATTGAGCAGATTTGGTGTCGAAGAATTTTTAGCCTCAGGAATAATAGTTCTTTCTCTAGAAGAAATAGCAGGAAAAATATATAGAGTCATGTACATAAGAAAGGCCCGCTGGGCTCCTGTTCAGCCGTGCAAATATGTCTTTGAAATAAGAAGCGGTGTAGGAATAGTAATACTTGGTCCGCTAGAAAAGTTTAAGAGAGCAGCAGCAAGCATATATTGACATAGATGCTACGAACTCTCTCTGAAGAACTTATTAAAGTAGTCAAGAAAATAAAAGGAGCTCCACTAATAGACGAAAAGACACTTAAGGAAGTAATAAGAGATATCCAAAGAGCTCTTCTTAAAGCAGACGTAAGTGTAGATTTAGTTTTCAAAATCTCTGAAAACATTAAGAATAGAGTTTTAAACGCCGAAATACCTCCAGGATTCTCTAAAAGAGATGTGCTTCTAAAAGCTGTTTACGAAGAACTAATCTCGCTTTTAGGAGGAGAATCTATTCCTGAAGTTTTACCGCCAAAAGACAAAGCTTATACTATAATGCTAGTTGGTCTACAAGGCTCCGGTAAAACAACGAGCGCAGCTAAACTTGCTTGGTTTTATTCAAATAAGGGATATAAAGTCGGACTAATATGTGCTGACACTTACAGACCCGCGGCATTTACTCAGTTAAAGCAATTGGCAGAAAAAATAAATATACCTGTATGGTTTCAAGAAAACAAAGACCCTGTAGAAATAGCTGTCAACGGAGTAGAGTATTTTAAATCCAAGAAATACAATTTAATAATAATAGATACTGCAGGCAGACATAAACAAGAAGAAGCTCTACTTAATGAAATGGAAGCTATGTTTGAAAAAATAAAGCCTGACGAAGTAATGTTCGTAATCGACGCCACAATAGGCAAACAAGCTAAAAAGCAGGCTAAAGCTTTTAAGAAAAAAGTTCCTATCTCATCGATTTTTATAACAAAACTAGACGGCAGCGCCAAAGGTGGCGGAGCACTAGCAGCTGTAGCTTCTACGGGAGCTATAATAAAGTTCATTGGAGTGGGAGAAAAAATAGATGAAATAGAAGTCTTCAATCCACCTAGATTTGTAAGCCGTCTACTAGGGTTAGGTGATCTAGAAGCACTCATAGAGCGATTCAAACGCCATGAAGAACTTATAAAGCTTCAAGAAAAAATCATGAGAACAGGCAAACTTACACTATATGATATGAAAATTCAACTCAAAAACCTGCAAAAAATGGGGTCTTTAAGCAAACTTCTATCGTTTATTCCAGGAGAAATGCAGCTAACTATAGACACTGAAGGCCTTGACAAAAATAAAATAAAGAAATGGGTAGCTATCTTAGACTCAATGACTAAAGAAGAGCTACTAAATCCCAGTATTCTAAATAGCTCTAGAATAAGGAGAATATCTAAGGGAGCTGGTGTAACTCCACGCGATGTAAAAGAACTTTTAAAAAGCTATGAACTCGCAAGAAGATACATAAAGCAGTTAAGTAGAAAAAGGACTCGCTTGTCTAGGCTCGGCAGACTATGGTAGTATCTTTTGCAATAGCTACTTCGATAACTCATCTATCCGAAAAATATTCACCGATATTAATGAGGTGTATTCCCGCCACACTTATGCTCTCACACGATATCCGACGTGATAGATGTCTCCTTTTTATATGCAAAGAAAACAATGTAATAGTGAGAATAGAAGGCAGCAGAGTCAAGAGAATATTTACTGACGAAGCATCGCTTTTAGGAGTTTACAGAAAAATAAGACTAGCATTAGAGAAGAAGATTCGGAAAAAAGTAATTCACCCAGGAATAAAAGTCTACTACACTAACATAGCGAGTTTCCTTTCAAAAACCTTTACTTCAATTATCTTTCCAGACACTAAAGGCAAAGATATTCCCGAATTATCTTCAGTAGAAAATGCACTATATGTGCTATCACTTGATAGAAAAACTCTTACAGATTTTCTAGCAGATATAGATATCGAGAAGATACCTTTAGTTTTTCCTAAGTCAATATACAACTTATCTCCTGACAAGATTATAGCCATAGTTAATATATGTCTTGATAGAATAACTGGCAGACTATCTCCCTATTAGATTTCCTACAATAACTTACTCTAACAGCAATGTTCACATTATTTCATTAAATCTATATAAAGTTCTATACCTCTTTTCGATAAAACTATATATTTTAGGAGTAGAAGTTATGGGACGGTGATGTTCGACATTCTAGAAAAAGCTGAAAATATAGTAAGCAAATACTGTCTCTGCGACTATTGCTTAGGAAGGCTGTTCGCTCAGCTTGGTAGAGGCTTAGACAATAATGAACGCGGATATGCTATTAAATTGTGTTTAACTCTGCAACATCACTTAGAGTTATTGACTACAGAAAGCGATGAGAGTAAGAAAAAAAGCATAAAAGTTCTCGAAAATTTAGCTAAAACAAACTTTAATCCGGCAAAAGAAGTACTACAGAAATACGGCTATAGTGTTCCAGATCCAGTGCCATGCTATGTCTGCGAAGACTTTTTTATCAGAAACATAGACCCCATTTTAAAAGAAATACTATCTTTGGTCAGTGACTACGAATTTAATACATTTCTAATAGGAGCGAGAATACCAAGAGATATAGCTAAACGAGAAGATGAAATTAAAATTACTTATGGGCTCGAAAATATAAGTGAAAGCTTCAAATCAGATTTGACCAGAGTCCTTGGAAAACGATTTCAAAAAGTAACAGGCAAAGTAGTCGATTATAAGAAACCAGACCTTATTATCATGGTCGATATACCTAACAATAAAATAAGTGTGCACTCTGCACCTATCTTCATTTATGGAAGATACCGAAAATATGTCAGAAATCTTCCTCAAAATAAGTGGCTTTGTCCACGTTGCCGGGGTAAGGGATGTGAAGAGTGCTCGTGGACAGGTAAAAAATATCCGACTTCTGTAGAGGAAATAATATCAGAGCCAATAATTAAGCTCTTTAAGGCTGAAAAAACAAAGTTTCATGGAGCAGGAAGAGAAGATATTGATGTACGAATGCTTGGCTCAGGACGCCCCTTTGTTGTAGAAATTTTAAATCCAAAAATAAGAACAATTGATCTTAAAAAAGTTCAAGAAGAAATAAATAAACATGGAAAAGGATTAGTAGACGTCTCTGACTTGAAGTATACTACACGTGATACTATCAAGAAGATCAAAGTATATTCCGAGTACACCATTAAAACGTATAGAGCTATAGTTTCAGTAAACCGCGACATTACTGAAGACGACCTCAAGAAAATTGAGGAGGTTTTCAATAACATAATAATTGAGCAGAGAACCCCCCTAAGAGTCCTTCACAGAAGAGCGGATAAATTACGCCGGAAGAAAGTATACAAGATTACCAGCAGAATACTGGGTAAGAGGAAACTAGAACTGACTATAATCTGTCAAGGAGGCCTCTATATCAAAGAGCTAATAAGTGGAGATAAGGGGAGAACTAGACCCAATATCTCTAATATCCTCGGAGCTCAAGCTGTCTGCGAAGAACTAGACGTAGTAGACATAGCAGAGCCGCCCATAAAGGGCTTTATGTGATCTGCCGTAGTAATTATAGTCTTCTTCTTGCCTCCCAAATAGATCTCAATGATATACGCTCTTCCACGCTTTCCGACAATAGTTCCAGTTAATCCCTGATAGCGCCTGTGAGGTGCAGTTCTTATGTAAGTAGGGTCTATATCTATACAGACCTTATCCCCTACTTTGTATTCAATCATGAGTCTACTTAGACCAGGTCTACCTCGAGCTCTAGGGTGTTTTCGAAGAAGTTTACGTCCTCTAGTTCTATAGCCTTTTGAATGCCGAGGCATAGCGAGACAAAAAACATATACGCGTAAATATAAGGTTTGTGCACATTCCTAATTTCGACTAAATACGTCCTTGACAAAAATTTGATGACAGCGAACTTTATGCTTATATTTTTGTGCATCCTTTATTTCACAGAATGAATCTCGACACTCTATGTCTTCTTGAAAACATAAAGAGACTTACTGCCATAATTTGTCTATCTGTAGCTTCTTTCCAAGATATTAAGACAAGAGAGGTAAGTGACAAAATATGGTTGCCTATAATACTTGTAGGTATTGCAGTAAATGCTGTAGAAAAAATTTGGACTAATGCAAGTATTCTTAGTCTATACTTGCTCTCCATAGCTATAACATTTCTTATAGCTTTAACTTTAGCATATTTTGGGCTAATGGGAGGCGCCGACGCAAAAGCCTATATATGTCTAAGTATTCTCGAAACACCTTCTGCACCTGCTAATATAGGCAAAATGTTCCCCGGCATAAGTATATTTATGAACTCCATTATTTTATCAATTTTCGCTATGATAATTATAGCTATAAACAATACAATACTATTATTTAAATCAAAATTATTCTATCCCAAAAATATTAGTATATTAAAGAAAATTATTTTATTTTTAAGTGCAACAATAGTTGATTTAAAAGAAGCGAAAAAGCATCCTCACAAATATTTCATTTTATCGTCGACACAAAATACTATTAAAATAAAAACAAATATTCATAATATAGATAAGTGCACTGAAATAATAGACATTCTCGAAAAGAAAGGTGTAGAAAAAGTATGGGTATCCCCTACACTGCCTTTTATTTTATTCATACTTATAGGCTATATGTTATACTTATTTATAGGCAATATTATTATATATGTTTTCGAAATTATATTTTAGTTTTTATAACATTAATGGTTTTCTCAATAACTTTTCTTGTAGACTCTTCCACTGTACGGCCCTGAGCCGCAGCACTTATTAATTCATCTATTGTTATCCAACCGTTTACCCATACATAAGCTATTAATGCTTCAATTATATCCTCTATTTTCATATTTTTAAAACTACTTTTATTTACAATTTTCTCTATTTGATCCTTGGATATGCTCTTCCTTAATATCTTATCGGCTACTTTTACTCCTTCAGGTTTTCCCAAAGATATACTTATACCAGCAGATACAACAAAGTTTAGTACAGCGTCACCAAGCTTAGCTAGTCCTTTGGACACTACTACTTTCATACTTCGATACAGCTTCCTTAAATCTGTCTCTTAATACTCTCATTAATTCTTCTATTTTATCACATGCTCTAATAACTGCTTCTCTAGGGCTCCCCTCTTTAGTCTTCACATAGACTATAGGCTTTCTAATGAGAGGATGTGGTATTTTATATGCGCTAAATTCTACCGCTGGGTCTTCAAGAAGAATGTTTACCAGTAAGTTGCAGAATGTATGATCCTCACCCTCTAAAATGAACTCTAGTTCATGTTCTGTCTCTCTTACTATTTTAAGTTTCACGCAACCATTAATTAAGAAGTATTATTTGAGTTTTTCTCACAGCTAGATTTTATAAGTGTTTTAATTTCTTCAATATTTCTAGTTAGTACAATTTTTTCGTCTTGATAGTCTATACATTTATTTTCCTCTAAAAATTTAATTGCTTCATCGACATTTTTATTCATTAGTAAAGCTACATATGTTATTGCCTTTCTAGCAGATGCAGTAGTATTCATTTTTGTTAATTTTTCATATATTTTTCCTAGTTTATTAAAAATTTCAATAGTTGTGCTTAGATCAGCATTTGTTTGGAGAAAACCTTTGGATACATTTACTTTATATCCTTTCAGTTTAAGTACTTCTAATGCCACATTTATCGGAATGCCTACTGATAGGTTTATTGACTTTAATATATTTCGCAGACTATATGCAAAGTATCCGCTGTAGTTTTTTCGCCTTTTATACTTTATTTCGGTAGCAATTCTTCTTAGTTCAATTGCAGCTGTCTTTACTGCTTCCTTATCGCCTTGCAGCGCAAAGTCTATAGTATTTAGTCTAGTTCTCACTATGACTACTACATTCCGTATTCTTCTATTTACTTCGTTTAAAATCTCCTCTAATTCGTCTCTGTCTTCAACCTTTATTGCTACTCTTTTTTCATACATAGTCTCGACACGCTATATTGATAGATAAAGTGAAGAAATTTTCTTGCGGTAGCTTGTCCTACATATGCTACAGAAGAGATAATTCCCACGCTTACAAAGCGGTTTTACACAATTAGGACACCAAGATAATACTACTCCGAATTCTCTTCCTCTTAATGTTAAGTGGAAGGGCGGCCCTTCGTCCGAAAGAACTCTGGCTCTTATTATATCACCTATTCTCAGAAGATCATGCATGTCTCTTACGGGTTCGCTTAAAGCGTAGCTTACGTGAATTATACCTGTAAAAGGTATCGGTAGTAGCCCTCTGCCCTCTACTTCATATATTCGTGCAAGAGCGTAGAGACTTCTCACATATGATACTTGAGCATATACAGCGTCCTTAGCTTTAGGTATTAATGGTCTTCGTGACGGAATTACTGACAGTACATGGTTCACTCTATCAGCATTGAGCACACCAAGTGCTGCTGCTCTCAGGAATCCGTTTTCCTCGTACACATATTCTCCCGCTGTATACTCCTCAATTACAGCCACTTTATCTCCTGGAGTAACTAGCTCTTTTTCAGTCACTAGTTTGTGAAATAACAATATGCAGATAAAGCTTTCGTAAATCTAGCGAATAAGAACTTAACTTTATATACTTCCTCAGAAAATTCTCACATGCGGGGGTGCCCGAGCCAGGACAAAGGGGCGGGACTCAGGACCCTAAAAAGGGCGAGACCTCCCGTGGCGCAGGCCTGCGTGGGTTCAAATCCCACCCCCCGCACTATTTCAATAGACCATGAGACATCTCCCTTACTTAAACAAAGACCTCGTGGCCTGTCTTTCGAAATGGTTTGGCTTAGGTCAGACCTTATGCATGCTTAAAGCTCTCTTATCTCCATCGTCTCGCTACTATATCAGAGTAAATACACTCAAGTCGACTAGAGATGAAGTCTTAGAGAGTCTGCTTAAAGAGGGAATAAAAGCCTTTAAAAGCAAAATACTACCAGAGGCTATATGCGTACCTATAAGAGGACCATTCAAAATAAGACTACATAAAAAGATAGTTGTAGTGGATAAATTTACTGCAGAAAGTGTGCTTTTAGGAGCTGACGTGTACATACCGGGCGTTCTTAAAGCGCACAACGTTAAAGAAGGAGATATAGTTTCCATAGTCTCTCCGGAAGGCTATCTCGTGGCTGAAGGAATAGCTCTGATGTCTTCAAAAGAAATGCGCGGAAAATCACATGGCATAGCTGTAAAGGTAACAAATTCAAAATATAGAGCTCCCAAAGTTAGAGAACTATATACATTTAAGAAAGGACTCATATACGATCAAAGCCTTCCTGCAATGATCACTTCTAGAGTTCTCGAACCAAAGCCGGGAGAATTAATAGTTGATATGTGTGCAGCTCCAGGAGGAAAAACTACTCATATCGCACAACTCACAGAAAACAAATCTAATATCATAGCTGTAGACAGATCGGAAAACAAAATTAAACGCTTAATTGAAAACTGTGAAAGACTAGGAGTAACATGCGTCAAGACTCTCGTCTACGACTCTCGATATCTTTCCAAAGAACTAGGGAAAAATGTAGCTGATAAAGTCCTATTAGATCCTCCCTGCACAGCATTAGGTGTTAGACCTAAAATATACGAAAATAAAAAGTGCAAGGATATATTAGCGACTGCTGCTTACCAAAGACAGTTACTAAAAGAAGCTACCAAGATAACTAGAAAAGGAGGAGTAATAGTATACTCTACGTGCACTCTTTCAGTAGAGGAGAATGAAATGAATATTCTTTACGCGATAAATAAACTTGGACTAAAACTACTTAAACAAAGTATCACAGTAGGTATGCCTTCATCATTAATTCTACCTGAGTTGCACTTAACATATGTTCAGAGATTTCTACCTCATATTCATGAAACACCAGGCTATTTTATAGCAAAGCTTCTTAAGCCTTAACATATTTACTTCTAAGCTTACTTCCACATATAGGGCAAAAATCTCCATTAGTATACGTTTTTCCACAAATACTGCAATAGTATATCTTTTTACGGCATTTATCTATTGGCTTATGGACAACACTACTGTAAGATATATTTAATTTACTTAAAATACTTTGAATTTTATAATCATCCGTATATACTATAACACTTATTCCTTCAGATATATATTTAATTGCTAGAGCTATTAAACTTATGTCTGTTTCTGATAAATCGCGTAAATATCCCATTTTTTTAGCTATTTTTATAGCTTTAGTTAAGTATTTTCTTTCAGGCTCGACTACGCTAATCTTTTTTCCTTCGAGCAAAGTAAGTAAAATATATCTAGCTACACTAGATTTAACTTCCTCTAATACTTTAGGAGTAGTAACTACTGTGTCTTTACAAAGAAGTGCAGTACCATGAATTATAGCTGAAGTATCAGCTACTATTATCTTCTTCACTATAACGCTCCCCCTTTAAGTCTGTATTCTAGCTTTTTGAAAGGATTATTTGTAAACCGAATAAATTCTACAGAGTAACTATCGGAGAGCTCTACTGATATTTTTTCTCGAGGCCGAACACTATAAGACCCGATGCCATCGTAAACTACTAACCCAGGTTGCTTAACTGAATAAAGAGTGATTTTTCTACTAGCACTAACAACAAGAGGTCTTGTCCAACTATTGTAGGAACATAAGGGACACAAAACAAGAGCCTTTATCTCGGGATCCAGTACAGGTCCACCTGCAGACAGAGAGTATGCAGTAGACCCTGTTGGAGTAGCTACTATGATTCCGTCTCCCCTATCTTCATAAACCAAATGTCCGTCAACAAGCACGCGGTACTTAAATACCTTAAATGGACGCTCTCCTGTAAATACTATTTCATTGAGAACAAGAAATGACGCTTTATTGCCTACTGTAACTTTAGCACGTGCTCTTTTATCTATGAAATAGTCCTTTTCAATAATTTTCTCGAGTGCCCACTCGATAAGTCTTTCATCAATTTCTGTCAAGAAACCTACGGTGCCTGCATTAATTCCCAGTACTGGCGGCACTTTCTTAAGAACACTTACTGTCTCTAATATTGTACCGTCTCCTCCTATACACATAATAAAATCAACGCTACTTAATTCTTCTTCATCACAATATTTAGCACACACCCGTAAGTGCTCGCATGCTCTTCTATATACAACATACTCAATACTCAGCTGCTCCAATATTTTAATAGCATTTAAAGCAACATGTACAGCTTTCTCATCGTCAGACACTACAATACCAGCTTTCATTATTCCCGAAAAGCCTTACTTAGTGAGTTTATTTAAGGTCTTCGGATATTTGAGCAGCACTTTAACTACAGTTTTAGCAACATAGTTTATTTAGTTTTCACTAAAATGTTTTCATCATTTCCGCCGTATAAGGTCTTTTAAGAACTTACCGTAACAAATATTTAAGACTCTTTTATGTACATAGTTAAGTAGTTATAGAGGTGGCATTATGTCTAAGCCCGTTGATGCAGGAAGCTTAAAAGTAGGATCGTTTATCGTAATAGACAACGAACCATGCAAAATAATGGAAATAGAGAAATCTAAACCAGGAAAACACGGCTCAGCAAAATGCAGAATAGTAGCAATAGGTCTCTTTGACAGAAATAAGCGAAGCATAGTCGTTCCAGCAGACTCTAAAGTAGAAGTACCTATTGTTACTAAAAAAACTGCACAAGTATTAGCACTACTACAAGACTCTGTCCAGTTAATGGATCTATCCACATATGAAGTATACGAAGTCCCATTACCAGAAGACGAAGATTTAAGAAAAAGACTAGCCCCTGGAATCGAAGTAGAAGTATGGGAAGTATTAGGTAGAAGAAAGATAATGAGAACAAAGTAACTTCTCTTAAAGTGATGATCCCCTCGAATCTGATAGATGAAGAAGATTATGAGTACTGATACTGAATACAGAAATATTCATCAAGACTAAATACGCGAGAACGAAGGCTTGGGAGGAGGAGCAACAAATATGTAGTATTTTTCTTCTCCTCTTATTTCTTCAAGTATCCTTTCTATGATAAGCTTTTTGGGATCAGGCAATTTAATTCTCTTCTTTATGTCCTCAAAGCTTGTAAAGGGAGATTTTTTACGTTCTTCTAAGATTTTCCATAATGTCTTCTTGCCTATTCCTCTTAAGAGCTCTAAACTGTGCATTTTTGTTGTTAAAGGCTGAGCCTTATTGAAAAACTCGACAAATCTTGCTTCCTGTTTAGTTACTATTTCTTCCACTATTCGAGGTAACTCATCACGCGCTAGGGGTGAGAGATCCTCGTAAGAAATTCTTCTTAATACTCTTTCAACTTTATCTCTTATCCCTTTACCTATGAAAATTCTTTCGCCCGCAGACAATATTACTCCTGGATATGGGGCAACTTCAAGTAAAGTAAAGCAGTTTTCTCCAATCACTTGAGCTACAGGGCCCCTATACCCCTTGTATCTCTTTAGAGGAGTCGGAATATAGTCTAACACATATGCATATTCTTCATAACATTTTCTTGTGAAAAACATTCTATTCACCGATACTCATTTATAGTAGACAGCATTTTCTCCAAATCTTCGGGTAAGAATACTTTGGTTGTCTCCTTAGCTAGAATGGCTCTAAGTTCATCTACTGTTCTAGGCATAATGTTTACTATTTGTACTGCCGAAAATTCGGATACTCCATACTTCTTAGTTAGTTTTTCTAGAAGCTCTACTGCTTTTTCTTCATCTATTTTACTAAACTTCTTTAAATAGTCTAAAACTTTTTCTTGTAACTGAGATAAACCATATTTTTCCTTAACTTCCTCTACTATTTTAGCAGCTTGAGGTAAGGCAATCATTCTTTGCGATAGTATTTTCATATCTTAGTTTTTAATGGATAGAGCCTTTTTATCTTTTTCGTTGAAACTCGAGACCATCCGAACAGAAAACATTTTAGTCAGCTGAATTTCTCCTAGTAGTAGATACTTCATGACCTTAGAGAAAACCATACTTAAGTACGCACTTATTAATGCCATAAAGTATGGAGGCACCGCCTCACTGAAAGCAGTTATAGGCAAAGTACTCGCTGAAAATCCATCACTAAGAAAAAATATTAAAGAGGTAATAAAAGAAGCCGAAAAAATAGTAAATGAAGTCAACAAGATGAGTCTAGAGAAACAGCAAGAACTTCTTAAGAAAATGTTTCCTGAAGCAATAGTTGAAGAAAAGAAAGAAGTCAAAAAAGGTCTGCCGCCTCTACCTAATGCTGACAAGTATAGAGAGATTAGAACAAGGTTCGCACCAAATCCAGACTTTGTGTTGACGCTAGGTAATGCAAGGCCAGCAATATTAAGCTATGAGTATGCTCGATTATATAAAGGTAAATTCATATTAAGGTTTGAGGACACCGACCCTCGAACAAAAAGACCTTTACCAGAAGCATACGATTTGATAAAGGAGGACTTAAAATGGCTTAAAATTAAATGGGATGAAGAATATATTCAATCGCTTAGAATGAAAATATACTACTATTACGCTAAGAAGCTTCTCGAAAAAGGTTATGCATACATATGTACATGTTCTCCTGAAAAAATAAGAGAATACAGAACTAAAGGAATCCGCTGCACATGTGCCGAAAAAGCTCCTGAAGACCAACTAGAGTTATGGGATAAAATGCTTGACGGATCTTTCGAGGAAGGACAAGCTGTTCTAAGAATAAAGACTGACCCCAAATATCCTGATCCTTCAGTAAGAGACTGGATTGCATTTAGGGTAATTGATACAAGTAAATATCCCCACCCAATAGTGGGAGACAAGTATATTGTATGGCCTACATACAATTTTGCTTGCGCCATAGATGATCACGAAATGAAAATAACGCATATATTAAGAGCAAAAGAGCATATATCTAACACAATAAAGCAGAAGTTTTTATACGAGCATCTTAAATGGAAATACCCGGAAGCAATACATTTTGGTAGATTGAAACTTGAAGGATTTATCTTAAGCAAGTCGAAAATACGTGCTGGAATAGAAAAGGGATTGTACATAGGTCCTGATGACATTAGGTTAGGAACATTAATGGCTCTACGTAAAAGAGGATTCCTTCCAGAAAGTATATGGGACTTAATACTTGAAGTGGGTGTAAAATCTTCCGAAGCAACTATAAGCTTCATAAATCTCTGTGCTTTAAATAGAAAATATCTCGAGCCTATAGCTAACAGGTACATGTTTGTATATGATCCGATACTTCTCGAGATACCCTCTGATAAAGACTTAGTGGCTAAGCTAAACTATCATCCATCATTTCCAGAAAGAGGTACCAGAGAAATAGTTTTAAAATCAGTGGAAGGCAAAGTAAGAGTATATATTTGTAGAAACGATGCAATTAAGAACTTGGGTAAGCCTTTAAGACTAATAGGGCTAATCAACATTAGCTTATCTCGCGTGGAGGAAAATGTAGCTGAAGGAAATATAATCGGAGAAGATGTTAAAGAAGTAAAGGACCTTGGCGGTGAAATTATTCAGTGGGTGCCAGCAGATAATTATATTAAAGCCGAAGTAATGAGAGTTCAAGGAAATAGTATTGTAGTAGAAGAAGGACTTGCTGATCCTGGTGTAAAATTGCTTTCAGTTAACGACAGAATACAGTTTATCAGGTACGGGTTTGTAAAACTAGATAGTGCTAGCGAAAATAAATATAAATTTATATACATTCACGACTAGCTCTGCTTCCTAAGCGAAAAAGGTTTTCCTTCAAAAACTATTTCTTCGGGCAGTTTATCCTTATACTTATTGAGGAACGCTAAGTCCTCTTTCTCTTTTCTCAAGTCGTCCGGCAGTAAAATTGCTATCTCGTCGATTATAGGATACCATCTTCCACAGTTTTTACAGAAGAGAACTCCTTCCTTAACTTCATACTTTACACACTTTTCACACGGCATATTTTTATCTTCACCTATATCTCTCCCTAAGTAACCGCAGTAAAGCTCGCAGAGAGGCTTTTCTTCCTCCAAAGTTCTTTCAGGATATTCAGTCCTCTCTATTACTATTAGCTGCAACGGAAAATGTTTACACATAGGACACGCTAACTTGTCCACTAATCTGTATTTCACGAGTATTTTACTTGCTCCTATAACATAAGGTTTTCCACAGATAAACCACGTCCTTCAGCTGAGATAACCTTTATAGCGTAGAATGTATTCTGCCTAAAGAACACTAAATACATACACTGCTGGGTGACCTTATGAAACTTTTAGAAAAAGAACTAAAAAATCTTCTTCGAAAACATCCTGCCTTAGTCGAAGTACTTGTACATGCACAAAAATTAAGAGAATTTAGACTTCCTGATTTAGCCAAATCATGCGGTGGAGTAAAAACTCCCATAATCAGACGTTATATTAGACCTTTCATGAAAATGAATATAATTTACAGGAAGGAAGAAGGAGTGTATTGCTTTAATGATCTTTTTGACTCAGTAATATCCAATATATTAAACCAATTAAATATTATTTTACATACTGAAAAATTCTTACTAATGGAAGATAAAAGATATTATATTCTCTTAATTAATAAAAGAAAAGGAATCTATGTTAAAAGGCTTGATAAAAAAGTAATAGAAGCAATTCAAAGAAACTCGCAGACACTACCCCGTGAATTTTCTTTAAAAGATCTCTATACTAAACTAAATATGCCAAAGCCTTTAGCTTCACTTGCATTAAAGATAATGTGTTTAATTAACATTATAGAGAAGAAAAAAGTAAACAATAGAATAGTGTACTCATTTAAGTGATTATCTCATATACTAGTTGACCCATTTCACCATCAAAGCGCTTTCTAACAAGTCCCTTTTTCTCTAAGGAAATAATGGCCCTATATAGCTCTGCTGGAGAAATTTTTCTTCTCTTCGACCAGACATAAATTTCATCTTTACTGACTTTTCCTCTTTGCCGAATATAGTTATATATTAAACTCTCATAGCCCTGTTCATCCACTTTTACCTCCTTTAATTCAGTATCTTTTTTGACCTCTTTTACTGCAGTTACCCGCTTACTTTCTTCTTCCTTTTTACTTTCTACAAACTGAAAAAGTGTCACAGAAGGTACTTCTTCCTCTCTTTTTCTTCTTTTTCTCGGCATAAGCAACTATTCTTTTATCATCAAAAAGAGGTATTTATTATTGACTATGATAAACTAAATTTCAATATTGGGGCAGAAAAACTTATTTCACACAAAAGTAAGGGAGATAGTGGGCCGGTGGTGTAGCCTGGAGGCATGCCGCCCTCGCGAGCCTCTTCCCCAGAACTGCGCGGGCCAAGAGAGGCGGAGGACCCGGGTTCAAATCCCGGCCGGTCCACTACTACTATTCTCTAGAGTACATTTATCAAATCATTTTTTACTAAAAACACAATATTTTGAGTCCTTTAGATTATGTGTTTACTAAGGTATTTCTTTATGAAACAATTATTACATGAAAAATATACTACAGAATATTAGCTGATAATATTTCAGTATATCAGATAAAATAGCTTAGCATATTTTAACTATTTATAAGCCGAATAAGTCCCCGTGAGTAGAAGAAATCTTGGTGTAAAGAAAATACCAATCCAATGTAGGATTCCGGTAGACCTAGATAGAAGATTTCGCCTAAAAATAGCAGAAAAATACGGCGTAAGAAGAGGCGCTCTTGAAAAGGCTTTAACAGAAGCCATTATGTTATGGCTTAAGGTTCAAGAAGAGGGTGGTAGACAATGAGATGCAAATCACTTATTTCTATAATAGCTGCATTAATCTTAGTAGCTCCTGTAATAGCTAGTTTAGCTCAAGTCTATGCCAGTCCTAGCACTACGACTTTCTACATTGAGATAGAGTATATCCTCAAGAGCCGTACACAAGTAAGCATTATACTTGCACCGAATGAAGTAAGAGAAATAATAGCTCCTCCTGAACCCGAGGGCTATAAGCTAGAGTACATGATAGTAACCACTTCGCAGAAATATATACCCAAATACCTCGCTATAATGAACTACGATAAGGAGATACTAGAAGGAGACAAACTTTCGGCAGTAATTTCACTCAGCGGAAAAATTAAAATAGTGAACTCGGCTTCCAAGAACTTCACTACAACAATAGTAGTTGAAGCAATATACGCAAAGAGAACATGGATACCGATAACTCCTGAGACTAAAGAAATATCATTTAATGTAACTAAACCAGAGGATCCTCTCTTTACGCTGAAAAACTTAACCATAAGAGTAACTATAGACAACTACGCCCCCTACAGAGTATCCGACGTCATAGGTCCTGAAGGAACTTCTCTCATAGCGCTGGAATCTGCAAACAAGATCTCTGCATCGGCATTTAGCGTAGATCTAAAACACGTTGTGCTCGACTTTAGCTCAAGAGACCTTAGAGAAGGAACATACACTATAAAGCTGCTGTACTTTGAAAACGCAGAGCTCCCTTCAGCATTCATTGTTAGAAATGAGAAGTTCATTAAAGATTCTGTACCGCCACAGTCTCAGAAGAGCTTTACTGAGAGACAGCAGACAACAGCGAGACATTTAGGTTATGTAATAGTTCTCTACTCTGTAATCCCGAAACCAAGCTATACTAAAGCTGAAGTAAAAGTGATATCAGACTTAGTGGACCTAGTATTTAACCGGGCACAAGAAATAGTTACTTACGGAGCATCATACCTTGTTCCACCTCTCAGATTCAAGTTCTGGGTTAAAGCGTTCGTAGTATTCGGAGAAAAATTCACAGTAGTAAATGGACTCAAAGAACCACTAAATGTCCTGTACATGCCTATAACAATAAAGCCTACAGGCAAGTGGACTCCTAAAGAAGTAATCGCAGAAGTCAGCAGCGAAGCCATTGAAGGCGCCGAGTATGCCTACCTAGTAGTACAGCTCCCACCCAACGCTAGAATAAGAGATGCAGTCTCGCCCTCCGGTATAACATTCTCAAAGTACGTCAGCAGCCAGATCGCCTGGGGTTCTACTAACAGAAGTGTAAGCGTCTCTTCAAGAGAACTGTACATTCAAGTAAAGTCTAAGAACATTATGGAAGTAGGCTCCTACAGAATTTACGTAGACTGGCTCCCAATAAACTTGAAAGTCGTCGACTATAAGGGCAATCCTATTCCAGGAGCCAAAGTAACAATAAAAAGCGGCGCAATGATACTCAAAGGTGAAACTTCAGAATCAGGGCAAGTGAAATTAACCCCCTATGTCCCTGGAACTTACGAATTAACAGTATACTTCAAAGGAAAGCTAGTAAACAAAACAATAATTCCAGCATTTTACGAAAAAACATTCACAGTAAAGTGCTCAGTATACGACTTAAAAGTAACAGTAGTAGGTGCCAGAGGCCAAAGCCTAAGTGGAGCTATAGTACTGCTAGTCGATAGCTCAACTAACACAGAACTCTACAGCCTAGTGACAGATGACACAGGCACTTGTGTGTTCAAACAAATACCAGCAGGAGAATATACACTAATAGCTAGATATAAACGTGTATCTTCATCGATAAAAATAACTGTAGACAAACCTCTCGAAAAGAAAATTCAGCTAGATGTATTCATAGATACTCCACTACTAAATCTAACACTAACAACTAAAGAAACAATAGGCGTAGCATTAGCACTGATTACTCTGGCAGGACTAATTAAAATCGCAAGCTCCCGCCTAGTCAAGAAAAAGAGTAAAGATAACGAAATAGAGGAGTCGATAGAAGAGGAAAAAGAACAATAAATATTTAAATAAATTTTGTAGAAAATTTATTAATAAACGTTTTCTTTATCCTTAAAGAATAATTAAGCTTTTATACTAGCTAGGAGACCCTTTCTTGAGATGTCTATAACTATTTTACAGAGAGAACTTAAAGAAGTAGAGCTCAAGGATACTCTATTCGATAAATACTTAGATTTCATGAAAGAAGTTTTCGAAACTAGATTTAAAAACTACCTTGAATACACAATTAAATCAACATACAATATGTCTCCCTGCCTTTTAGTAAAAATTTCACAACCACCTGGCGCTTCTACTGAAGTACTAATACTTGCAGCAAAAAATCCTAAATACAGCATCAGCGGTCTACATGCACGTCATGAGATATTAAATGAAATATCGCAAATAATCGAGCTATACACCTACTTTTTCATAGAGACAGAAGGTTTCGGTCATGTGTATTTTATATACGTACCAGGTCAGCCGATAATTCCCTTAAGACAATTAACAAGAAAACATAAGATAGTAGAGAGACTGTTCTTTGAAAATATGATTTACTTATTTGTATTCTCTATGTTAATATCAGTAGGAATTTATTTACTATTATCAGCATTCATACCATTAGAATATTTACCTATTGCAATAATATTATCTCAAACTCCCCTCATTATTTTTGCGCCACAAATAATAGAAGCACTTACCGACTGGGTAATAACCAGAGATTTCCCCTTGGTAGTAATTGTAGATATTTCTTTACCATTCAATGAATATGATAACTTTGTAAAAAATATATTTAATAAATACAAATATGAAATAAAAAGAGAAATCTATAACGTAATATCAAAAAACTTCACATCAGAAGAAAATAGCCAGAAAATAGCTAGTATACTAGAAAAGTATGGAGCATCAGTAGACCCACTTCATATTAAGATCAGGATAACTGACTTATATTCACTAGTTACCACTGTATTTGAAAAATACAATCTCAAGGTGCCGAAAATAATACTGTCGAATATAATAATTCCGAACGCCGCTGCTAGTGGAGTACTAAGCTCTAATTCAGTTCTTTTAATTACATCAGGTTTACTAGTAAAACTCAACGATGAGGAGATAATGGCCGTAATAGGTCATGAAGCTAGCCACATGAAAAATAAAGACCCGCTCATATTCTACTTGTTAAGCTCAGTAGAGTACTTGACTAGAGTGTATATTTTGACATATATTCTCTTCCCACTACTACTTAAACTAGGTGTATTCTTTGAGCTAGTTTACCTATACATATCTTTAACAGCCTTATTCTTTGTAGCAAAATTCTTAGAAACAAGAGCCGACATAGAGTCAGCTGTTGTTCTCGGAAAAGGCTCTGCCCTCGCTGCAGCTCTTAAGAAAATAGGCTTGCGTAGACTTTTAAGAGAAATCAAAGTATATGGAAGAACTAGAAGCTGGCTACTATGGGACCCACATCCACCTATAGCTTTCAGAATAACGCTACTCGAAAAAATTAATCAGCTTCAAGTAAAGAATCCGTGGATTTTCTCAATAAAATACTGCCTAAAAGATTTTATCAAATCACTAACAGTATAGCTTCCTCAACGAAACATTAATATTATAGTATTTAAAAGTAGATAGTGACTCGCCGCGATGATTTAGGGCCCAAGCTATGATCTAATGAATAGTGTTTGTAATGAGCGGCGAATCACGGTGAAAACATGCCTAAAGCGAGAAGATCTAAGAGAAGACCTCCTAAAAGGAAAGTAAAGAAGAAAAAGAAGTCTTCGGGCTTCTCATCAAAACACATAATCATTATAGGCGCGATTTTATACATAGTACCCTTAATAGCTAGCCTACTTAATCAGAACTTTTCAGAAGAAGTATTTCTGAGAAAAATGTTAGAGACTTTAGCCTCATTGGCCTTATTTATATCAATATACATGGCGCTCAAAGTAGAGATCAGTAAACATTACAGAAAACTTATAGAGTCAAAGCTTCTCTTAAGTAAAGCTCCAGCAGTTACTGCTGTTGCTGAACAAGTTGTAGAAACTCCTACAGCAAGGCCTACGACGACTGTAGCTGCAACCAAGTCAGAAGCTCCAGTAACTATAACTCCTTCAATTAGTAGAGAAGAAAGAGAAGAGGTCCCCCTAGCTTCTAAGAAAACATGCCCCTATTGTGGAGGAGATCTCCCTCTAGGAGATATTCACATATTCTGTCCTCACTGTGGAAGAAAACTTAGAGATTAATGATTTTCACTTTCTTTGAGCTCCCTTCCTATCTTCACACCTTTACGCAAAGCTGCAATGTTTAGGTCTACATACTCCTTTTTAACTAAGTCTTCGAGAGCCCTTCGTAATGCCTCCTCTGAAACAACCCCTGTATACCCTGCAAAAACTCCCAGAGAAACCACGTTCATTACTATCGGGCTTCCTATGCTCAGTGCTACTTCATACGCTGGTATTGCTATTGTTTTTATATTTTTATAGTATTTTCTTACATATGTTTTATCTATAAATACTATACCATTCTTTTTGACTTTCTTAATGTATCTATCGTATGCTTTTTGAAAAAGCATTATAGCGTAGTCGGCTTCCACTACACCTACCAGTGATATCTCAGTATCACTTATGATTATCTCGGACCTAGACTCTCCTCCTCTCGCCTCAGCACCGTAAGACTCTACCTGGACAACATACTTATCCATATATATGCAGGCAGCTCTTGCTAACAAGTGTCCTGCAAACTGTATTCCCTGTCCTCCCCTACCACCTATAATTATTTGAATCATGTTCTCAGAGCCCTCTCTCTATACTTTATTAATCTATCCATATACCCCTCTTCATCTTTATTAACAAAAACTCCACACACTATTTTATCAGCAGATATTTCAGCTTCTTCTGGAGGAACTTTTTTAACGACAGAAATTTTTCTCAATAGCTTTATCATATTTGGTGCACCTCCAAGCTTATTTAGTCTGCCATAGATCGTTGGACAGATAGATACTACTTCAATAAATCTGAACCCTCTTTTCTTAAGACACTCCTTTATTGAAAGAGTTAACTGTATGGGATGAGCTACAGTCCATCGAGCAACATAATTTGCTCCGGCTGCGGCAACAAGTTTAACCGCATTAAATGGTCTCTCAATAATATTCCCATAGGGCGTTGTTGTAGTATAGGCACCCAATGGCGACGTCGGGGCCACTTGTCCTCCAGTCATTCCATAAATCTGGTTATTAACCATTATCACTAACAGATCCATGTTTCTCCGCGCTGCATGTATTAAGTGATTCCCTCCTATCGCTAGTATATCGCCGTCTCCTCCTACAACAATTACTTCAAGATCAGGCTTGGCTAATTTGACACCTGTAGCAAAAGGTATAGCTCTTCCATGCAGAACATGTGCATTATCTGTATAGAGATACGTAGCCATGCGTCCAGCGCACCCTATTCCTGTAACTAACACAACTTTATCCGGGTCTACTTTAGCTCGCTTTAAAGCCCTAGCTATAGCCCCTAGCACTATGCCATTTCCACAGCCCGGACACCATATCGTAGGAAATGCCTCTATTCTTAAATACTCGTCAAGAGGATGTTTCATATTCTCTCCCTTATAAGATTGATAATATCTCGAGGGGTAGGGGGTTCATAAGATAACCACGGTATTAATTCGACATTTTCAGAAAATCTAGTGACCTCTTTGTAAACTTGTCCATAATTCATTTCAATCACGAATATTTTCTTCGAAACCTTGCTAGCTACTTCTCTCAGTTCTTTATCTGGAAACGGCCATATTGTTATTGGTCTAAAAAGACCTATTTTGAGGCCCTTCTCTCTGAGTTCTAGAACTGCCGCCTTGCATATTCTTGCCATAAATCCTTCAGAAACAATTAAATAGTCTAAGCTTCCTTCACAAAACGCTATATCCCATTTTACAATCTTATCTCTATTCTTCCTTATTTTATCGCAAAGTCTCTTTACAAGCGCGCCGTGAACATCAGACTTGTTGTCTGCCGGCAGTCCCCACTCATCATGAGCACTAGTTTCGCACCGAGTTCTCCATCCTTCGCCAAAGCAGGCCATAGGCGGAACAAGAGTTTCTGGATCAGGCTCATAAGGCTTAAACCTTTTCCTTGATTCTTCGTCAGGAACTCCGCTAGGCTTTTTTCTATTAACTATTTTTATCTGATCTTTTGGAGGAATAACTAGTTTTTCTCTCATATGACCTACAACTGCATCTAAGAGAAAAAAAACAGGCACTCGATACATTTCAGCCAAGTTGAAAGCATCTATGGTCAAGAAGTATGTTTCCTGAACACTCCAGGGGTAAAGCGCTATTATTTCATAGTCTCCGCTACTAAGCCACTTTACTTGCTGAAGATCCCCTTGCCATGGCCTTGTAGCTGCACCTGTCGCGGGCCCAGCTCTCTGCACATCAACTATTACACAAGGAGTTTCAGTCATAGCTGCAAAGCCTATAGCTTCAGCCATAAGACATATGCCGGGCCCCGATGTAGCTGTCATAGCTTTAAGGCCCGCCCAGGACGCTCCTATTATAGCCATAATAGATCCTAGTTCGTCTTCAAACTGTATGAAAACTCCACCTACTTTAGGGAGCTCTCTAGCCATATATTCAGCTATTTCTGTACTAGGTGTTATTGGGTAGCTAGCGAAAAAACGGCACCCTGCATCAATTGCTGCCATTGCGCAGGCATAGTCTCCATGTACAAACTCAACGCGCCCTGACATAATATCCTCCATTCGCCTAAGACTGTCTTTATACCTTATTCAAAGGTTTTAAATCTAGCCTTGACTACTTCTTTGCTTTATTTTTACTTACATTAAGGTTTCTTTTACCAATACTATGTTTTCACTCTACCTTCTTTACAAAAATAGCGAAATCTGGACAGTGATATTCACAGTTCCTACAACCTATACATCTATCCTCAGCAACAACTATAGGATATCTGTAGCCATACCTATTTATTTCATTGCCCATCTTTAGCACTTGACGCGGACAAACCTCTATACATATTCCACATTCCTTACATCTATCCGCTATTACATGCACTTCAAATTTCATAGTGGTTCTTTTCCTCTTTTCACTGATAAATAGCTTCCTTATTTTTCTAAAAAGCTCTTATAACTACTTTCTGACTCTAAGACTAAGTACACTATATAACCGATTAAAACTCCCATCATTAGAGAGTAAAATATCTTTGTGTAGTCTATTTCAATAGGCATAGGTACTCCTTCATACGTGACACTTACCTTTGTACCGTCTTCGGGTGCAATAATTAGGAATATATTTGGATCCATTTCTATGGCTCTCCCATAGACTATTAGCCGCTCATTAATATTTATTCCAGCACTTTCTACACAATCCTGAGGCCTATTACCTGCATGGATCACTATGTCTACAGGAACCCATCCAACAGAGTCTAAATAGACCATAACGAATGCGTGTGGTCCTAAGTTTCTATATTCGACAGACAGAACAGGAGTTCTCTCCGACACCTTTAGACCTTCTTCATAAACATAGCTAAAACAAATATATGCAGGGATATGTTTTGCTCTAAGCATAGCTACAAGTAGAGCTGAGATATCTCCGCAGCTTCCATAACCTCTTTCTAGGGTTGCTGCTGGAGGAGTAATACCGTATGAGGAATTAGAATACTTGATTTTATTTAAAATTAATTCAATGCAATGTAATAAAATCTCTTTATCATCACCATATACTTTCTCTATTAACTGAACTACTTTACTAAAGTTACCTTTTTTGTAGAAATTATTTAGTTTAGTAAATTTACTCGAAGGAAGAGGATACTGAAAGCCATTGCTTAGTCCGCGGACTTCTCTCTTAAATCCGGGAAAAACAAACCTATATGCAGTAACTTCCTGAAAAACAGTCACATTAAGTTTTTCTCCAGGCTTAAGTCGAAAAAGCGGAACCTCTATTATCTTGTTTCCATCGACCTCTTTTATACTATATTTTTGTAAAGCTTTACCATTAACTACTACCTTAATTTTCTCTACCTTCTGCCATCCTTCGATTGTAGGAATTAAATAGAAATTCAAGATATTTGAAGGTGTTATGAATAAATCTCTATTAGATATATTTTCTATAACACATTCAGTTATTAAACAATACTTTCTCACTGTAATTAGGCTTAAAATAGTATCTACGTTAAGTAAAGCCACGAACAATAAAGATACAATAATTGCAATTGAGTGGCTCCTTTTCATCGACCACTCTATTCGACCTTCCTTAGATTATTAAAATTTACTACGAAACCTCAGACTTTTCCGCGTAAATAGAATACCATGTCTTCCAGCGTATTTTTTCGAAGAAAACTTTTTGTACATCTTACTAAAGCAAATGTAGGGGACTTATGTCCATATTAGATAAAATTAAACCTCTCACTCCAGGTCAAGAAAAACTACTCAATGCACTGAAGAGTAAAGACTGTGATATTGTCGGAGTATTTGGTCCCACAGGAACAGGAAAAAGCTTACTAAGCTGTGCTTACGGAATTTCAGCAATAATGAACAACGAGTACGAGCGATTCGTCATAGCTAGACCAGTAGTAGATATAACTACAGGAAAAGAATACACTTCAGTAGAACTGGGAGACCTCTTCTACTCTATGGCAGGAGAGTACTTAAGAGACATACTAACAGGATGGATCTCTGACGAGGAATTAAACAAACTTAAAGAAAACGGAAAAATCGTAATAGTAGACCCCCACTTCCTGAGAGGAAGAACGTTTGATAATACCATAATACTGCTCGACGACGTACAATCTGTAGTACCGGAAGTAGTCTGTGAAATAATAATGCGTATTGGCAGAAATTCTAAACTAATCATTGCCGGAGATCCTATTCTTCAAAAAGACCCCTCAATAGAAAAAGACTCAGCAACACTCTCAAGAGAACTGCTTCTAGGTGAAGAAAAAGCCATAGTCATAGACTTAGGTCTCAAGGACATCGTAAGGCCCGGCGCCAGAAAAGGTGTACGCCTAGCATTGGAGATGAGAATGAGAAAAAGACCACTAAGCGACTCAGAAAGAAAAATCTTAGACTCTATTAAAGTTCACGCACCCGACGCAGATGTAATAACAGTAGTAGAATTTAAGGAAGAAAAAGAAAAATTCGAAATAAAGGCAGAAAACGTTCCAGAAGCACTTGTTGTAGTAAAAGAGGAATACCTCGGAAGAGTTGTTGGAAAAGGAGGCGAAAGAATTCAAGCAGTAGAAGAAGACGTAGGACTCAAAATAAGGTGTATCGAGCTAACTTTAGATCTAAGAAATCTTATAACGGCAATTCACCCAGTACCATGGATAGGTAAACACATAGTAGACGCAGATTTTGCTGGCTCAGAGCTACAAGTACTTGTTCGCCAGAGAGCATTTGGAGCATTCATAGGTCTAAGAGGCTCTAATATAAGATTCGTAGACAGCGTTATGAAAAAACTAATGAAAATAGGGGTTAGAGCCCTCGAAGCAGAAGAACCTAAAAAGCCGAAGAAACGAAGCAAATAATAGCACAGCAATATGCAGCGAGAAAAACTCGACCTACTAGTTCAATACTATAAGAAATACTTATTTTCTCTTCCAAACTGGAAAATCCTTTTAATCATACGCCCTATTCCTTTAATAATACTTATTTACATTTTTAATTCATTTATACCGCTATTTCTTCTCCTATACGATATTCTACATAAAATTATAGATAATCTATCAAAGACGAAAATATTTAATAAACGTAGATTGCTGGGATTAGGCATATTTGCTTCTATCTTTTCTCTATTAGCTACATTAATTGAATATTTATTTTTCTCAAAAATAAGCATTTACTCAATGATAATATCATATGTAATACCATTTATAATCATAAGTATAGGATTATACAATGTCATTCTTTCATTTATATACATTATATTAGCTTTTATGCTAAATGCATTTCTTTCTAGCTTACCTTATGGCACAAGCTACGCTCATACCATAGCTTTTCGATGCTTTGTTCTAGCCGTAGTTGTGTCTGCTGCATATTGTTTGCTTAAGTCAAATGCACAGCTTTTTAAATTAGGAAAGAAATTTTTCAATTACTGGCTTACAGGAAATTCAGAAGTATTTGAACAAGAATTATTAAAATTAAGTAAATTATCAGAAATAATAATATATAACATAATCTTTACATCAAATGAAAATAAGGTAAAGTGCGTCATTACAATCCCATATGTACATCCAGGGCCTTTTAGGAACATTGGAAGTAGTTCACTGCCATACTTGCTGATCGACAGTATATCCAGTAAGCTTTCCTGTCCGGTAATAGTTTTACACGGAGCATGCGACCACACATTGGATCTAGTCTCTAGGAGAGAAGCCGAAGAAATGGCCAAAAATCTTTCAGAGCATTTACTTTCAGAATCAAGTACCGAGATACTGTTAAGTCACTTTGCTTCACTATCAAACAATGGTATAGTGCTTTACTATACATCTATTATAGATTCTTCGCAGAAAAAGAATTTCAGTAAAAACATTGTCTTTGTAGAAGATAACAGCGGATTAATTGACGATATTCCTCATTCACTGCAATCAAGTCTCTCTGAAAAAGCTCTGCTCATAGACTGCCACAGCTCATTTAGTGAAAAGACAAGTTCCCAAGATATTAATTCTGTTCTGCTCAAAGCATTGACTCGTGTACTTGAAGAAAGACTTAAACCGAGCGAGACTCTCTCTGTCGGATCATCTTCAATAAGGTCTCCTGAAATATTTTATTTAACTAAAGGAGAGATATGCGAAGGAGGCCTTAGCGCATTAGTACTAGACTATGGAACCGAGAAAATACTAATAGTAGTTTACGATTCAAACAATATTGTACTTTCAGTTCGAAAAAAGCTGCAAGAGCATCTACGGGAAAAATACGGCTTTAGTAAGGTTATAATATGCTCAACAGACACACATAGATATACTGGACACATAAAGGGTAGAGGCTACAGTCCTCTTGGAGAAAAAACAGATCTGAATACTATAATTAGTTTAACAGAAAAAGCTGTAGAAGACGCTTTAGGTAATATTACTCGTGTCAAAGCGAAACTAAGTGTTTTTTCTAAAGAATGTAGAGTGCTCGGAGAGAAAGTATATGAAGTTTCTTCTTATACAGCACGGGCCGTAAAAATAACTATACTTTTACTGTTTACACTCTTTGTTCTAGCTCTCATTTAGCTTCAAACCAGCGCTTTAACCACTCCCACTCTTCATCAACTACCTTCTGGAGCTCAGCTATATCTTCTTGAGTCAGATGCGAGAACCTTCCCTGCGCTCTGATGTAAAGTTCTACTGGCTTTCTTTTGCTTTTATCGATGAGCGCTTTGCTTGGCCCGGTTAGCCGGAACTCCCCATCTTCAATTTCATATAAAATCCACATTCCTGTCTCAACTGCCAGTCTACTGATTTCTATTGTTTTACTGGAATCAAATCTCCATCCAGGAGGGCAGGGAGCTAGCAGATGAATATACTTAAATCCTTTCTTTCTGGCCGCCTTTCTCAGCTTCATAATATAGTCGTGAGGATACGCCAGAGAAGCCGTAGCAACATAAGGTATTTTATGCATAGCTACTATAAGAGGTACATCTTTCTTCTTCTCACGTTTTCCTGTAGGTGTAGTTGTTGTCCAGGCCATGTATGGTGTAGCTCCTGACCTCTGTATTCCTGTATTCATGTAGGCCTCATTATCGTAACATACATAGATAATGTTATGTCCTCTCTCAGCTGCACCTGATAACCCTTGCAAACCTATATCTGCTGTTCCTCCGTCCCCGGCCCAGACCACAATATTTACATCTTTTACTCCCTTGAGCTCCAAAGCCTCAGCTATTCCCGACGCAGTGGCCGCTGACGCGGCAAAGGCTATGTTTATCAAAGGAACCTTTATGGCAGTCTTCGGGTAAGCTCCTTGAATTATGCTTGAACATGATGCCGGAATAACCAAGACTGTTCTAGGCCCTAGTGCCTTAAGTAGTAGTCTTAGTCCAAGAGCTGCCGGACATCCGGGGCAGGCCGGAGTTCCCGGCAAGAAGTACTCTTCCTTAGGAACAGTCTTAAATAGAGGGTGACTCATAGTACTCACCTACAGCTTTCTTAATATACTCCACATTTACACCATACCAAAGATACTCAGGGATCTCCCCGCTTTCAACTATTTTCAATGCTTTTTCAAACATTTTAATAATATCTACATAGCTTATATCTCTTCCCCCTATTCCAGCAACAATATCAACTACAGGAACATCTCTTAGAAGTGCTTTTATTTCAACTCCCATAACTCCTCCTCTGCCTAGCGAAATATTTCGGTCAATAACACATACAATTTTTCTTGAACTTAACTTCTCTTTGAGCTCGCTTGCTGGAAACGGTCTGATAACTCTCAAGCGGAGTAAGCCTACTCGATATCCCTTTTCTCTAAGCAGGTCTACAGCGTACTTCGCATCGCCTGAGATCGCACCCATAGTCACTATTACTGCTTCGGCATCACTACACCTATATTCCTCGAAGAGTCCTCCGTACTTTCTTCCAAATAGTTTACCGTACTCTTCATCAGCTTCTTTAATAACTTCTTTTGCCTTAGACATAGAGTAGTCTATGAGATATCTGAACTCCATATACTTGTCTGGATAACATAGACTTCCATGAGTAAACGGTTTATCGAAATTTATGACATAGGGAATGGGTCTTCTGTCTGGAAGATACTCTGCAATATCTTTTTCAGTCAGCACGTTTACAGGCTCTGCTGTATGAGATGTCTGGAAAGCATCCCAGCTGACCATTACCGGTAAGAGAACTCTTTCGTCTTCAGCAACTCTATAGGCCTGAATTATAGAGTCAAAGACTTCTTGAGCATTTTCACAGAAGAAAATTATCCATCCTATATCTCTCAAAGAAAGCATATCGCAGTGATCGGACCATATGCTCCACGGCGGAGCCATTGCTCGCGTAACTACTCCCATGACTATAGGTAAGCGCGCTCCTGCAGCCCACCAGAGCATTTCGCTCATATAGATAAGGCCGTGAGCTGACGTCGCTGTAAATACTCTAGCTCCGGCCATAGCTGCTCCAATACAGGCGGCCATGGCGCTGTGCTCTGATTCAACTCTAATAAACTTCGCTTTCATTTCTCCTTTTTCAATGAACTCAGAAAGTTTTTCTACAACTTGCGTCTGCGGTGTTATCGGATACGCTGAAACTACTTCTACTCGAGCTGCTTTAGCAGCATAAGCTGCCGCATAATTTCCAGTTAAAACCATTTTCATACTCTCACTCCTCTACCATCCTTATAGCCTTAACAGGACATTCATTAGCACATATACCGCATCCTTTACAATAATCGTAGTTTATAGTAGGGTACCCCTTCTCGTCAACAGTTATGGCTGCCTCGGGACAGTAAAGCCAACACAAGAGACATTTCTTACATCTGTTTTTATCAATAATCGGCTTAAAAACTCTCCAAAATCCTGTTAATCCAGCTGATCCCTCATTAGGCCGAGATATAGGAGTTAACAACTCATGCTCAATTTTTCTCCTAGAAGTCATCTCATCCACCTCACATTACGGTATCCTTCTCTAAACACCTCAATATTTATTTCAGCTTTTTTTCCACCCCACTTGTCTTCAATACTTTCCTCATATTTCTCCGGAGGTATTTTCTCAAAAATCTTAGCAAAAGCTCCTAGCATAGCAGTATTCGTAAGCGGTATTCCAGCTAAAACTAACCCATGCTTCAAGACAATTCCCGTAGCATCAACAAAAGCTACTTTACTCCATTCCAGGCCCTTGAGCTCTTCTTCAGTAGCATTAACCACAAGAATACTATTTTCCTTCAAGCCCCCAAACACTTTTTCTCTATGTTCCTTTAACTTCAACAGTTTCGAGTCTAAGACAATTACATAATCTGGAGTTTTTATCATAGACTTTAGCAGTATAGGCTTATCTGATATCCTATTAAAGGCAAATACGTGTGCTCCTCTCCTTTCAGCCCCAAAAAATGGTATTGACACAGCGTAAAGTCCGTTTTTTACGGCAGCTGAAGCCAGGAGCTCTGCTGAAGTAACAGCACCTTGTCCTCCTCTTCCATGCCATCGAACTTCTTTATAAAACACCACAATGATATATTACTCAACTTAAGTAAATTAAGCTTTTTAATCCTAGCAAATACAATTCAAAAAGAGAAAAAATCATTCTAATCTCTCAACAAACTAGAATTTTTTCATGACAATTACTATTGACCTGGCGCTTCTCTTTCATTTATTTAAATATCGACTGCTGTATGTAAAATTTCTACTTAACAATCTTTACACAAGCATTAAAAACTATCAAAACGGAAAATACATGTGAAAAATCTTCCTCTAATTAAAGTCGAGCCCCCTGGACCAAAAGCCTTGGAGATCATTAAAGAAGACGAAAAATATCTCATGCAGTCATTCGTTAGATACTATCCCCTAGTTGTAGCAGAAGCTAAGGGAGCTGTCATAAAGGACGTCGATGGAAATGAGTATATAGACTTCAACTCAGGAATCGCAGTAATGAGCATAGGTCACTGTCACCCTAAAGTAGTCGAAGCAATAAAAAGACAGGCCGAAAAGCTTCTCCATTACAGCCTAACAGACTTCTACTATGAAGAACCAGTAAAACTAGCTAAAAAGTTAGTCAAAATAACACCCGGCACTTTCGATAAAAAGGTATTTTTCTGTAACAGCGGAGCAGAAAGCATTGAAGGAGCCCTAAAAATAGCTAGAGGATACTTTAAAGGCGCACGCCCCTATATTCTAGCCTACATAGGCTCTTTCCACGGAAGAACTTTAGGCGCGCTGTCACTTACTTCAAGCAAACCTGTTCAAAGGAAATACTTCTCTCCGTTAATTCCGTGCGTTGAGCATATTCCATACCCCTACTGCTATAGATGCCCGTGGAAGCAAACTTTTCCCGACTGCAACTACTGGTGCGTAGACTTCATAGAAGAGTGGTATTTCAATAAGTACATTTCCCCTGAAGAAATAGCGGCAATAGTCTTTGAACCTATTTTAGGAGAAGGAGGATACATAGTCCCGCCACCAGAGTACTGGAAGAGAATAAAAAAACTCTGTGACAAATACGGAATTTTAATGATAGATGACGAAGTACAGGCCGGCATGTGCCGAACAGGAAAATGGTTCGCCATAGAACACTGGAATATAGTACCTGACATAATATGTGTAGCCAAAGCAATAGCCTCAGGCCTCCCTCTAGGAGCAATAATAGGAAAGAAAGAAGTAATGTCGCTTCCTAAAGGCTCTCACGCGACAACTTTCGGAGGAAATCCTGTAGCATGTGCAACAGCGAACGCCGTAATAGAGGTTATAGAAGAAGAGAACCTCTTGGCTCGTGCAGAAAAGTTAGGAGAAAAAACACTGAAATTCTTCAACGACCTAAAAGAAGAGTGTAAAATAATAGGCGATGTCAGAGGAAAAGGCTTAATGATAGGCGTAGAACTCGTAAAGAACCGCGAAACCAAAGAACCAGCTAAAAAAGAACTTCAAGAAATACTAACAGAGTGCTTTAAGAAAGGAGTCTTAGTAATAGGAGCTGGAGTATCTACATTAAGACTAGCCCCCCCTCTAAGCATTCCTGAAGATCTTCTTGAAAAAGGTTTAGAAATAATAGCCGACATATTAAAGAAATACAGTTAACATGATTATAATTTTATAAATTTCTCCCACGATATTTTTCTCGATGTCTTCTCTTCCAACACCTCAGTATATTAGATCCTTGAGGAAAAAAGCCGGCCTAACTCAAAAAGAAGTAGCCAGACGTGCTGGTGTAAGTCAATCTCTTATAGCGCGAATAGAGGCAGGAACTGTAGACCCTCGTCTTTCGACACTAAGGAAAATTTTAGCTGTTCTTGAAGAGGCACTAGAAAAACTGCCAAAAGCTAGAGATGTAATGAAATCTCCCGTAATAACAGTAAACGAAGACGATCCCGTGAAAAAAGCTGCAAAAATCATGTGGGATAATGGAATTTCTCAAATACCAGTACTGGACAAACACGGGCGAGTTATCGGAACAATATTTGAAGACAATATAATAAATTCGCTATTATCAAACAAAGAATCCACTCTATTTAAACCAGTTAAAGAGATAATGGGGCCTGTTCTTCCTATTGTGCCTCCCAGTGAAACAGTAGATAATGTTACACAATTACTCGCAAAAGGAGTCCCTGCAGTCCTAGTAATGGACGGAGACAAACTTTTAGGAATAATAACAAAAAGCGATATCATCGCATACCAGATAGAAGAACGGAAAATCAGTCAACAGAAATCTCAACAGTCTTAACTCTATACCTCATATCAAATTTTCCTCCAGCTCTATCAAGAAGCCCCGCCTTATAAAATCGAAGTAAATAAGTAGCTATAGTATTCAACGAAACATCCACTCCAGCCTTACGCAAAACCTCCTGCAAATCACGTGAAGAAAACCATATACCGCTACCAAAGTTCTCTAAAATCGCATCCCATATAACTTCCTTAAGCCGACCCCTACTTCCCCCTTTACACCTCAAAAATCCTTCATTTATACAGCTCTCAGACTCCTGGCCTCCAGAAGACATTATCTTAAGAAGCTCGAGAACCTGAAGTACCCTCCTCTCAGAAATCTCTCTACCCTCAAGCGTAATAACGATCTTCTCCCCTGAAGGCAGCGTATCTTCTATTTTTATCTTAGGCATTTCCACTTCTACACCCTTCTTCAAAATATATAACGGTAGCGCTTAGAGTTGAGAAATAACATAATTTGAAGAAATGGATTAAAATTGTAGAAACAGCTTATTCAAGAAAAATTCATTTGATATTTATAAAAAGAGAAAAAACTACAACGATATATTCACTTTTCATAAAATCTTTGCTTAAAACAATTCTCCAGTGGAAACAAAGGGGTCTACAAGAATTCTACAGTAGTAACATCTACATCATTTTACGGTAGATAAAGACATCAACAGTAGAAAATACAGTGTCTACAAGTAGAATTTAGCGAAGAAGAAGCTCGTTACGACCTTTGTTGGCCTCAACCATTATTCTAAGAAATAGCTCACAGAGATCCCTGTCCTTACCGAACGTCTTCCTAAATCCAACAAAAGCTAGCGCAAAGATCACTTGAAAACGCTTTACGCTCGGATCTACTTGGTATAATAGCGTTTTCTCCAGCTCGAGAATATCTCTGCTCATATTCTTTTTCACCAAAAACTTGTACTTAAATATTAGACTCTAGGCTTTTTTCTCCACAAGAACCCTAGTCCCCCTTCGCTTCTACTGGAGAAAAAGCTAATTCAAAAATTTTGGAGAAACAAAATAGACCGCTATATCAAAAACTTTTGTATGAAAATTTTTATATTTTGTTTTTTCTTTTAAATGGGAGAATATAATTATTTTATAATAAATAAATGTAATTAAAAAAAATATTTTTCCAGTGGAAATAAAGGGGTGTGTGGGACAGAGGAATAGATTTATTTTAATAGAAGTCCAGAAATGAATAGGCGATGATAGGGAACACGGGTTCTGATTCGTGATGAAAGAGGCCATGTTGAGCTCAGAGGCTAAAGATATTAATGGGGGATAGGAAAGTGAATTGTATTGTCGTGATGAAGATGGGGAAGAGATGAGCTGTGATTGAACCATCTCACGCTGACTATTCGGGTGATAATCTTAAATACGATGACAATAATTAGGATACAGCTAAGCTGCTGAAATGAGGTGACTATGTGAGACGAGGAATTAGAGTCAAGGGCGTTGCTGTATTTGAGGTAGATAAAGATCACAGTGTAGTACTGTTAGAACTGCAGTCAATTGGTTTAAATACTGTTGTTAGAAGAAAAAGCAATTTAATTAGAGTTGCATTGAACGCTGTTGCTGAAATAGAGAGGTATATTAAAAGTAGGTCGGATGACATAGGTAGGAGAAAAGAGTATATTATGGTTGTTGGGCGTAAGAGGAGACAGTATTTGGTTTGTATAATGTATATGAGTCTTAAAGCTCCGTGGAGAGTAAAATATGTGACTCTTGTGTCGTATGTGCCAGGTATTCTTAAGAGAATGTCTATTAGGCTAGAAAATATGGGATGGAGCCGTATTCTTCTCTTCGAATATGCGAAGCGTTTTCTTACGCGGAAATACTATTAGTTTTCTTAGATACCTCCCGTAGATGTTTTCCTATAATTTCCATTATTTCAAATATCCCTCTGACATTTTTAGTGAATTTAGGTCCTCTTATTAGCATGTGTGTTAGTGTTATGTACCAAGTTACTTCTGTCGGATTTTCATAGAATTTTGCTTCTGCTCTTAGTAGATACTCCTTTGAGGTCACAAAGGGGAGTAGTTCTTCGTGAACGGATTTAAGAAGTATTGTGAGTTCTGAAGGTTTGATATCCATTATAAGTTTTTTGAGTTCAGGGTCATTGTTCAGTCTAGTAATTAGGTTATCGCTTATAACCATGGAGGGGACCATTTCCTTTAGAGTGTTGAGTTCTTCGCGTGAATTGAAGAACGCGTTACGCCTAAAGAGTCCACTATACTTTAAGTAGCATTCGAGACCTTTGAGAGATCTATACAGATTTGCATCTTCTTCGCTTTTTACTGAGGGAACTATGCGCACTACACCTAAGAAGGACTGCTTTACGTCGAATGAAAATGATATTGGCTGTGATCTTATAAATACCTCGTCGAGGGGTGAGTCTTTGAGTTTCACGTATGCAAGGCCTCCTTTGACCTTTTTTTCAGCTATTTTTTCTTCGATTGCTCTTAAAATTAAATTCATGTCTACCCCTATAATCACGTAAAGATAATTGAGTATAACGAAATATATTTTTTCCAAAGCAGAGTCAAGTAAACCGGCACTATGATTAGTCGCTCCGAAAATGTGTTGACTAAAGGTAAGCTAGTTCTGGAAATTGAAAAAGATGGATTTATTATAAAAAATATTGATTTGAAAGTTTATCCAATATACTTTTTTAGTGGACGAATATTTATTGAAAATATTATTAGAAAAACATACTGTCTAAAGGCTGTGTGTCGTGCAGAAATGGATGAAACAATAGCCCATATTGTATTAAGGTTATTTAATAATTGTGTAAACTTACAGTTTTATTACTATTCCGTAGATGAAGTATATGTAGTTGAGAATTTTCTCCCGCTTTTCGTTATAAACATACCACTTGAAGATATAGAAATAATAATTCAGGGTAAAAAGCAGCCTCAGAATCTTTATGAATATAAATACTGTACTAGAAGCTTTAGCTTAAGAAACAAGGAAAATGAAGTAACTTTCTACTTAAGTAATTTAGTAAATGGTTTAAAGGAAGTAGACTATGATTTTTACAAAGTAAAGGTTTTTCCTGTAGAAACCATTATTCGAGGACTTAAATCTGAAAAAACTATTATAGAGTTTACAACACATAGTATAGATAAGTTGAGCAATGCATATTTTTCAGTAAGTATCTTTATAGGAGAGAATGTACTTGATTTTTCTCCATTAATGAGATACATTAGAATTGATGATGGAAAAATATATAAAATTATTGAGAATAGCGAGAAATATTTCTTGAAAAGAATAAATGAATATGATTTAGTTAATTTTGTCCGTGAAGCTGTATATAGTTACATGTATTCTTGTGGAAGTGGGTTTCTCCCCGACTATATCAAAGACGTTATTTTTTCTTCAAGTAGAAAAATTAATTTTAGACAAGGAAAGTCTATTGATGAAATTTTTGCACTTATAGGATTAGATCTGTTAAATAAAAAAACTATTCGTGATGAGGGAAGAGAGGTTTATCGGAGGCTGTTAACTAAATTATCTGAGAACAAAAAGTGCCGTAAAATAGATTCTCTGTATGCAAAAATACTTGCTGATTATCTAGAAGGGCAGGAAGCAGCATGTGACTTGGGTAATATTGATGAGTATTTATCTTGCTTTGATATTTTTTCGCTATTGAGGATAATTAAAATGACGGGTCAGATAGATTCTGATAAGGCGGCGAGAATATTTTACGAATATCTACGTAGCGATGTAGTGAGGGCGGAGGCAGCGGGCCTTGAGGAAATTACTTTGCTCTGCGGGTATCCTCTGCTCCTTTTCTCTGAGGAAGCTTTGCCGATTTTTACTGGAGTGAGAGAAAGTAAAATTCAATTTAAAATATGGGCTGCTAGAGGAAGCCCTAGACTTTACTTGAGAAGTGTGGTTCCCTTAAATATTAGTATCGAAAGTAGAGGAAGAAAAATGGATTTAGAGGGTAAGAACTTATCTGTAGTTCTTGATATGAATAAAAATGATTTTAAGAATATTTTATTAAGTATTAGAAGAGATTAAAAGTTTTACGATTATTCTTTCTCTCCACTTCTTGTATTCGTACAGTATGATATATATTAGAACTACCAGGGCTATTACCAGGACAATTAGGCCTATGAATTCTAAGAGTGATAGTGCTAGCATATCTTGTTTTCTCGGATAGCAGATAAAAGGATAGCTATGCTATTTTGAGGCTATTATCCCAGTAATTTCGCTAATGTATGCTGCTCTTCTAAATCCTGCAGCTCTTAACCTGTTGAGAATACCTTTGATTATTTTATAGCCTATTTTTTCAAAAGGCTGGCCAGTGTAGTGGAATAGTTTTCCTTTAGGTTTTAGAAGCGTGTATAGTTTTTTGTAGAATTCAAGGCTATATAGTTCTCCTGCGAGGCTGATTCTTGGAGGGTCATGTACTATGTAGTTGAAGGAGAAGGGCCTTAAGTATTCGACTACTTCAGAGGCGTCTCCCAGGAGAATTGTTATTCTATGGTCTGATAGTTTCCAGGACCACGGATTTAGTTCAGCTAGCTTCAATATGTTCTCGTCTTTTTCAATTGAAATTACTTCTTTAGCGCCTCGCATTAGTGAGTGAATAGCGGTATAGCCTAGTCCTGTACATATGTCTAGAACTACTGCTCCTGGCCTAATTTTGAGAAATTTTATTTTCAAGTACGAGTCTTTCCAAGGAGTAGTATCCTTTACTCGATGCATGTGTATGCCATCTATCTCTACTGTAGGAGCAGTCTGTGGTGAAATAGCACGTAACTTATAGAAATGTTGCCCTGAAAAAAACGCTAGCTTAATTAGCTCTCCTGAAGGGGAAACTGCGTAAACACAACTTTTGTCTATTCTAATGGATTTTAAATAATTTAAATCTATTTTATATTTGCCTAAAGTTGCTGTACTGTTTGAGTATTCTACTTTACATGAATTGAGACCTAAATTACATGAAATCTTTTCAGGTCTATTGTAGATAATTGATATTAGCGTTTCGCCATCTAAAATTAGGTTATTGGTTTGCGGTCTAAAAATATACGTTAACATTTATTTTAAGTTAATTTTTCTTCTAGAAAACCGCGTCTAGTGAACTTAAGGACTCTATCTGGGTAAACTATTATTCCTTTATCCGTTATTTCGAATGGGTGGCGGCGCATACTGTGACTTGTGCCTCTCATTTTCCACACTATTAGGCTTCTCTTGAGTTCTCCTTCTATCTCGTCTAAATCTAGTCTTATAATACCGTCTGCAGCGTGCTCTACTCCAGGGCCTCCGAAACCTCTCTCAGTAACTGAGACCTGTGATACTAGTATTGATGTACATCCGAGGCCTGAGAGAACACGTTTTAATTGCATTACAACGCCTCTAGCTACGGCGGGCTTAGTAATGTAGAGTGTTGTAACGGAGTCTATTACGACTCTTTTTGCTCCTAAGTCTTTTACAGCCTGTCTCAGAACATCTGTTAGAAGGGATACATCGTCAGGATCTCTCACAACATAGCGTTCTCTTTTTGCTGCTTCACCTATTCCTCCTGTGAAAGCATCAACTATAGCGAAGAGGCCCTCGTTTTCATATCTTCGAACATCCCATCCAAATTGACTCATGTTAATTCTTATTTGTACAGGATGCTCCTCTAACGCCACTAAAATTCCGGGCTCGCCGCTCATTAAACCATAATACAAGAACTGCTGGCCGAAGATACTTTTACCTGTACCAGGTCCACCTGAAAGCAGCACTACATTTCTTTCAGGAAATCCTCCGTGCAGTATTTCATCTAGTCCTGGAATACCCGATTTAACTCTTCTAACGGGCACAGTAGTAAGATTTACTAGGTTTATTTAAGCTTATCTTAATGTTAGACCAAATTTATTAGTTTCCGAGGAATTATTGCTTAGCGTGACTATGACATACGAAGAATTAGTGGCAAAAATATCTTGTGAAAGTATATTTGACAAGCAGGTCTTAGTGTCTAAAGACTGGCTCGGACACGATATTTTGGCCGGAGTAATCGAGGCAGGAGAAGATCGACCAAATATATTAATCACTGCTGGAGTCCATGGAGACGAGCCTGCCGGAGTACTAGCTGCTATAAAGGCTGCTGAGGCCCTACCTGTTTCAGCAAATCTCTACGTACTTTTCTGTAGAGACCCTGTAGGCTATAGTCCGCTTGAGCACGTCTTTTCCGAAATGTTTGAGGAGAAAATACAGATAGCCGATTACAACGACTTAAATACACTTTGTAAAAATTACGGAGAAATAATAGAGCTAGAAGAGCTGACAATAGGAATTTTTAGAAATATATGCTTAGTCTACAAGCCGGGCTTTGAGAAGACCACCAGCATAATGATAGCGAAAAGCCTTAGTAACATATTAAATACCAGTGAAGATCTTCGAGAAAAATTGGATAGAATGAGAGTTTTAGTTCCCTCCCTTAGCCGTAAATCAGAAAAACTTGAAATAGTTTCACGAGCGTTTTATGTAATGGATGGCAAGGTCATAGATTATGACTGTTTAAGCAAGGAAATAGATTTACCTGAAAACATAGCTTTAAGAGATTTCATTGATAGTATAAAGCCTAGCCTTATTATTGACCTACATGAGGGAGAACATCAGGGGTTCTGTGTTATAGTGCCTGAGGGGGCATTAGAAGAGTGTAAAGATATAATAGATGCAGTACGCAAGCAAGTAGAGGCCCACGGTATGGGGTGTACGCCGCCTGAAGGTCTAAAGAACTGTGAGGTAGACTACGACCTAGAAATAGAACGAGTACTTGGACCGGGGACGGGAATAGCGAGGCTCGACGAGAGGCTAGTAGGCTACGCCAACAGGCACGGTATATCTCTTTTCTTCTCGAGCGAAAGAAAGAGAGACTTTAAGGAGAGAGTCGAGACACATATAATAGCAGTTCACTCTGCTGTACATATGTACGCGACTCTCTACGGACTGTAGCTTCTATATTTTTGAACACAAATTGAGGCTAGAGGGCAGGGGCCTTTGATACTCACACATGTTCTCTTAAAGCACCACTGTTCAGAAACATAAGAAAGGTAATAGGCTTTATGAATATTATTATAAAGTATAGATGAAAGTAAATTGATTACACTGTCGTAGACTCTTCCTTTAACCTTATAAGCCGAAATAAGTTTTGATGAAAAAACACCGCACATAATAAGAGGTTTGACGATGCTCCAGTCTACAGGTAAAAATGAGTAATGAGACCTAATTATGCCAGTTATATTGCAGGACAGAAACAGGAAGAAATCTGCAGAATACCTACTTAAGCCAGGTAAAGTTTCCAAACAAAGGAGAAGAGTCGATTGATTAAAAATTTTGCGATTATACATATAAAGTAGTCTTCCCAGGTTACTCAGTTTTTCCTGGATTTGGGAAGAACACTTGAAGAGAATATACTCTGCAAGCTTATATGTAAAGGAAGTTAATGGAATGCATTCAAATTCTTTAAATTCCTTAATAAAATTCTTAAATAAAATAATTGATTTTGTATTCTTGAGAACAAGCGATCTATAGATATCATAACTGAAAAGCACATCGAAAATAGCTTCAGAGAGAACTGAGTCAGTGTGCTCTATAAGGGGTTTAAAATCGAGTCTTTTCATTAAGTTTGAAAAAACATTGAAAATATCTACATCTCCTCTAAAATTAGAAAAGGTGGAGAGAACGAATATTCGCATTAAAGTCTCTTTTTTGCTCTTTGGAAAAAGTATATAGTTATGTATGAGTAAATTTTTTAGTTTGCTTTCGATAATAGGATAGTTGTTAATTATTATTTTCTTTAGTTCAAGTAGTTTAGAATAATAACTATTTAAACTTGATGTAAGATGTTTATAAGTATTTAGAACACTGTATTTTGATAATATAAAGAGTATAAGCGACGTTAAAGCAGGGCTAGAAATTTTCTGTTTCACTCCCCAGCCACCATTTGGTAGCTGTTTGTCGCGCAGTATTTCTAGTCCTTTTCTAGCATAATCTGGGTTTAAAAGTCCTAGTCCTAAGTAGGCAAGTGCTGTAAGAGGAGATGGGTCGAGTGTAGGCAGGAGGGACTTAAGACCTTTAGCTGCAAGAAGTGCAGATTCGCCAAGAGAGTCCTTAAAGAGTATTATTGCCAATGAAGATATCAGCACCGAGGGCCGGTCTTGAGAATACCACAAACCATTAGAGGTTTGGGCCGCTTTAAGAGCTTCAATGAAGTTCTCATAGGTCTTGCATCCAGCTAATTTAAGAGCATATGCTGCCAAGAGGCTTGAGTATAGACTTGACGTCGTGTAGTCGCGGGGATTAATAAAGTCTTCCACAGCTGAAAGCTGAGTAGGGTTTTCTTTCCAGAATCCGTACGACGAAATACTCTCCTTTAAATACTTAATTATTCTGTTAGATGCTTCAGGCAGCGTCCTCATTACTAAAAGGGCTTTCGCAGATGCTAAAGGGCTTTCAGAGTAAAGTACATTCCAGCCGGCAGGAAATGCTCCACTAGCTAACTGCAGCGATGCGAGGTCCTTTATGAGCGATTTAAGCGAGGATTCTGCGACAAGCTTTGTGTGGCTTAAGGCAAACAACTTGTAGTAAGGGTCTAGTGAAAATATATATTGTATGGTTTTAGTGAACGTAGTCACACTAGAACGTGAATTTGCTGGAGTCCTTATATAAAGTTTATCTAGTGCGGCGACTATGTGTAGTGAGAACTATGGATATTGCTGTAGTACACGACGCTCCGCTCCCGCCTCATGCTTGCAGGAGGCTTTTAGATGCAATAAAGCGAAGAGGACATAGGGGAATTTATGTTTCTCTCAGAAGAATAGGCGCATGGATAGGCGGGGGCCCGAGGTTTATTGTAGGAAATAGGTCTTTTTTACCTAATGCTGTACTTTTACGGTCTTTTGGTCTCTCAATAAGCGTTGAGCAGTTTTTAGCTAGAATAGGCTTCTTTATGCATATGGAGCTGTATGGAATAAAGGTAGTTAATTCTACGCAGGCTCTATTCATTACTCGAAATAAGTACCTCACTTTAGCTATACTAGAGAAAGAGGGACTACCTGTTCCAAGGACTTTTATTTCAGAAAACTTAGGGTCAGCGCTTACTGCTGTAAAAGGACTAGGAGAGGTAGTAGTTAAGCCCATAATGGGCTCCAGGGGCTACGGATCTGTGAAAGTAAGCGACCCTGATGTGGCTTTTGAAGTCATGAAGACTCTCCTAGAGTTTAGAAAGCCGCTCTATGTTCAAGAGTACCTCGAGAAGCCGGGAAGAGATATAAGGGCGTTTGTAGTTGGAGGAGAGGTTGTTGCATCAATGTATAGGTATGCTGCACCAGGCTCTTGGAAGACGAATATAGCTCAAGGGGGACGAGGTGAAAAGTGTACGCTGCCACCCGAGTATAGAGAAATAGCCGTTAAGGCAGCTGAGTGCCTTAAACTAGGCTACGCCGGCGTAGACATAGTAGAGACGAAAGAGGGGCCGGTAATAGTAGAAGTTAACGGGAGTCCAGATTTCGAGGAACTCTGTAAAGTTACAGGAGTCGACGTACCTTTAGCTATCGTCAAGTATGTTGAAGAAGAAGTAAAGAGGTGATAGAAATGACTGGATACTGGAGGATTAAATGTCAAGAGTGCGGTGAAGAGAAAGAGCTTAGAGTAGGCTATGATATAAGGGATTTTAAACAGCTCTACCTTTACTGTAAGAAGTGCGGTAAGAACACATTCCACATTATATTAGAGTATGTGCGCGAAGAATAAAGTCAGAGCGTGGGTTTCTAATCACCTATCATCACTTAAGACCCTCATCACTCTGTAGTAGAGAGGTCTCGCCGAGGCTTATATTGTTACCGGAGAAGTACTCAGTGAGCGTACGCGCTTAAGAAGCAGCTCTAGCGACTGAAGGTTAGTCATTAAGGAGTCTATTCTGTCTAGTTTTTCTTTAAGATAGCTGAGTTTTACTTGTGTGTCTGCACGAGTTCCGCACAGCATGACTTTTATGTATTCTTCCTCGTATTCCCTTACAAGCTTTAATCTGTACCCTCTAAGTACTTGATAGAGCTCCTTAGTGTAAGGCAGAAGTTTTAGCGCTTGCTCGGTGAGCTGAGCCATTTTCCTATCGAGATCTGCTAGCATTTTCTGAGCAAAAGTTTCGCTTATTTCGTTTCTCGCGTACTTAACGCAGATTTTGGCTTTGGCGTCTATTATTCTCTTCATTTCTTCTTCTAGAGATTTTATTTCAGTGATAATTTTTGATAACTCTGCTTCTGTGTACGATATGTCTTGAGAAATATTTTCTTGAGGAGCAGGCGTTAGAGAAGGCTTAGGTTTATTTTCGCGTCGAGTTTTCTTGGGTACTAAGATAAAGCCTTTCTTCGGGTTAACCTCTATTTTTTCTGCAGAGTAAGTTTTTCTAGCACCACTCTCGAGTACTACTACAATTGATTTTGCTCTTTTAGTGTGTTTGTCTACAGATATTTTCACAATAAAGCCAAGTACTTTCCCAGAGGTATCATAGAGCTTTAGCCCCTTTTTGGAGAATTTTCTAACAAGAGACTTTAGTTCTCCTTTAGTTACCTCGTTAAGAGGCTTATTCTTCACGCTGAGCTTATGGAGTAAAATCTATTAAAGATATTAAGCAGAAAGGCGTTTATTATTTGTAATATTTTCTGAGTGTTATTCGGGTGATGTTAAGGCGTAATCACAGTTGAAAAATAGAGGGCATAGGTCACAAGCAGGCTTGTGTTTACAGAACTTTAGTCCAACAAGCTTCAGTGTATAAAGGGCTGTGGGGTCATCAGGGAAAAGAACTTTTGCAATAGTCTGAAACTCCCTGTATCTGTTTGAAGCGTACCTAGGGTTACTCGGCAGCTTAGATACTATACCTACCCTAATTGCAGGTCTAGCTACATGTGGGTCTATAGGTACGTGTAGCGAGCTTAGGGAAGCTTCGTCTTTAAATAGTACTTTAGTCAAGTAATATAAGAAGAGGTTTGTTATACGCTGATCTATTCCAGGCAGGGCCAGCAGACTTAATCTCAGTACGTCGATGTGCGATCTGTTTCCTGAGCACTTAGTTTTAAGTAGAAGTCCTATGATAAGTGTTTTTTTCTTTATTTCAAAGTAATTGTATATAGTAGATAAATCGTCTAGAATCTTTTTACTCAGAGCATCGGCTAATGACTGAATATTAGAAAGCATGGAGCCCTTTGAATAAAGAACCTCGGAGATAACGGAAATAGCCTTTGACAAGGCTATTTTCTTAAAGTCACTTAGCCGGGACATCCACCTGAGAGTATCAAGTGCAGTCTCTATTTCCTCAGCACACGTATAGTTGACGAAGTCTTCTTCAGGATCTCCCATAACGTCGACTAGTGATGAGTACTCTTTCACTATACGTGAAGTAGTTAACCTCAAGTAAGGGGCAAGAGAGTCTATTATAGAGAAAATGAACGTAGGTAAAATAGACTTAAAGAAGCCTCTTTTCTCTGAGATACCTACCTTAGATAGCCGCTTAGAGAAATACTCGACAGCAGCATCGTCTAGACTACGAATCTCAGCAATAAGGGAGTCGAAATAACCTTCCCTCGCCAGAAGCTTGACTCTACCCAAGTACTCTACAGTTCTCAGAGACATAGAGCTAACAACCTTTCTCTTATGCGAAGACTTTTATAACTTTAATTCTATTCCCTTGCTAGTGATGAAGTCCTGCGGGCCTGAAAAATGATGACAATCTTCGACGCTGACCTTACTTGAGCTCAGAAAAGACCCTTCAATCACCGATCGGTGCGCGAAAATTTCATCACAGCTACAGTTTCTAAAAACCTAACACCTATAAAAGCGTTTCAGAGAGAGCGTTAAGTTTAAAGATTGCCCTCAGTATATTGCGTAGAAATTTATGTCAAGCGGCGCAGACATGTTTCAAGAGTGGTTTGCATGGATAATAGCAGTGATGCTCTTCGCCTACCTGAGTAGAGAGCTGGAAATATGGAAGATAATAAAGGAAATAGAAATGTACCTAGGAATCTTGAAAAAAGTTTCTGATAAAGCAATACTTACAGCAGTAAACGCATTCAAGGAAGTAGCTGCCAAAAGCGGAAGTACAGTCGACATAAAGGCTCTCGAAGACAGAGTCAAGGAGCTTATAGAGTCAGTTATAATTGAGCCTGAGAGCCGAGACCCCTACGGTGTAGTAGATAAGCTTAAGCACATAGTTCTCGTCGCAGACGAAAACATGACATCCGAAGTTCTCCGCTTAGTCCCAAAGGCCGATTTGGTAGATGTAGAAAGACTTAAAAGTCTAGTGAGTGCAGCACATACTTTAAGATACATCTACAAGTATATAGACCACTACTATAGGCTAGGAAAGAGGTTCAAGAGCCTCTGGCTACTCCTGCAGCTACAGTCACAACTTCCGTTTATTCATGAAGAAATAAAGGCGCTAGAAAGTGGACTAAAAGCCTTAAACAATAACATACCCATAGGAGACAGCGTAGGCCCGCTCGTGGCAGCAAAGTTCGCCATGCTAGCTGATACAATGAGTCCTCCTATAGAAATAGCTAAAGAAACACTCCTTATAGAGACAACACTTAATGGAAGAAAAGTTTTAGTGATTAAAGCCAAAGGGCCTATGAGCTCAACAGGCAGGCTTGACGATGCTGTCGAAAATGTCATCGCTAAATACGGCAAAGTATCTCTTCTGATATTCGTTGACGCTGCAGCAAAATTCGAGGGAGAAAAATCTGGAACAGTAGTCGAGGGAGTAGGAGTGGCTATCGGCGGCTTAGGAATCGAGAAGTTTAACATAGAGAAAATAGCGGCCCGCTCCAATCTTCCTATATATTCAATTCTCATAAAAATGTCGAGTGCGGAAGCCCTCTCGGTAATGACAAAGGACATTCTCCAGGGAGTAAAGCGGGCAGTAGACAGAGTAAAGCACATAGTGCTAGAGAGATGTAGCGCCGGAAGCACAGTACTGTTAATAGGAGTCGGAAATACCGTGGGGGTACTTCCCTAGCTAGCGAGGGAAAATAAATAAACACATACCTTTTATCTCACATGTGTCTTCAGAGGAACTTAAAAAGCTTAAACAGCAGCGAATATTCATCTCAACACTACTTCTCCTTTTCTCCATAGCAATGATAGCTCTCGCCTTCAGCACTCTCAGCGAAAAACAGCTAGGGCAGAAAATAGGGCTCACGTTTCTGGCAATTTCCGGAGCCATGGCCTTCTTCGCCATATACTCCCTCTACAGGTCTCTAAAAATCAAAGTCCCTGTATTCCACATATATACCGTAGTCAAGTGCTACGCCTGCGGATACGAAAAGAGGAGAGAGTTCAAGAAAGGAGACTACGTGCACAAAAAAGAAGGAAAATGTCCTGTCTGCGGCAAAGAGACAATAATAGATGCGATTTACCAAGAAGTCTCCTTCAAGTAGCAGCGCCTTAAAACTCTTGCAGAGCTCTCTAACAAAAACTCATATAGCTCAATTTCCACGACTTCTCTTTCCACAGACAGGACTGTAAGAGAAGGAGCAGATCCAGGAACAGCTCCAGTAGCAGAACCAGGATTTAGCAAAAGAACGGGCTTATTCTCTACAACAGTAGTCCGAACATAAGGTACGTGTGTATGTCCGAACAAAATTACATCTACGTCTTTCCTCGGCAAACAAGCATCCCTTACGCTATGCACTAATAGAAACCTAACTCCAAGAACTTCTACGCGTTCTAGAGAAGGCAAATCAAGCCAGTCTACTTCTCCTCTCACACAGACGACAGGAGCAAGCTTCCAAAGCAGATCTAAAACCTCTCTGCACCCCAAGTCACCTGTACACAAAATTAAGTCAGGAGCAAATTCGGCTAAAAAAGATAAAACTCTGCCAGGAACACTCTGTGCTCTCCACGGAACATGAAAGTCTCCGACAGCAATTACTCTAATCATTCCTACAGCACCCTCTAAAATTTTTACACAAAACATTATTCAAACAAAACTATTTTAAACTCATCCCCAAATCTTAGGCAAAAATAAAACAAAAAATACAATTAATATTTATTTTTCACAGCAAGCTATCCAATGTTTACTTTACACCCTTTCTGAAGTAAGCACCGCACTTGGGACACTTAAAGAGACCTACAGTGACAGGTTTTCTGCCCTTTGGTGCTAGCTGCCATGTCTTTAGGGGTTTTTCTACATCTGCTCCACACTTAGGGCATTTGTACATTCTATCACCATAACTCTTTACACCATCAGCATATATATTCCTTTTCACTCGATGATGATTAAGAAAAAATCCCACTATAATAAAGGAAAAGAGAAAAATATCACTTGATCGAACTCAATATAGAAAAAATTTTCTTTCTAATGACAAATACGTGACATTTAATGTGTAAAACTTAATAAAGAAAACATATAAAGCCGAAAAAACAGTATAACATCAAAATAAAAATCTTTTCTAGATATATTGAATTTATATATTATCTTTTTCTGAAAATAAAGAAAAATAAATCTCTTTTTCTAAAAATACATTAAAAATAACTGCAGATAATGGCAATGGAGCTTTTCAATAATACCATTAGTTGAGCCATAAAAGCGGTTAAGTGAAAAATATTTTAGCTAGATAAAAACACTTAGACCAGTGAAGCTGACACTAATTTTCGCCGAAGCAGGAGTAGAACTAGTGCCACCAGAGCTCTGGAAACACCCCAGCGTAAAAAGGTGGGCTTCTAAAAGAGGAAAATCCCCCAAAAAATGTCTACTAGACATAAGCTTCCATTACTCAGCAATGAAAGAGCTGAAAGACTGGTGGAAAAGAGGCCGCCCAGACATACTCCACCTGTGTCTCCTAGAAGCCCTCGACTCGCCCCTCAACAGAAAAGGAATGCTCCAAGTATACGCCCACACCTACGCCGGAAAAATAATGAAATTCAGGCAAGACGTCAGAATACCCAAAAACTACTTCCGTTTCATAGGTCTCATGGAGCAGCTTCTCGCGGAAGGCAAAGTCCCGCCCGACAGCGAAGACCCCTTAATAAAAATAGAAGAGACAACACTAAAAGCCATAACAAGCAAGTGCAGCCACATTTACCTAATGGACGAAATGGGAGCAAAAAAGAGCGCTCTCTCTTTCGCAGAAGAAATAGTGAAACACGGAAACCCCTGCATAATAATAGGGTGCTTTCAGTCAGGAACATTCTCCCCAGACATATACATGCTCGCAGACGAAAGAGTAAAAATATTTGACGAAGCACTCGCCTCCTGGACAGTTACTTCACGAGTACTCACAGCAATAGAAATTAAGCTAGGCTTACTCTAACTAAAACGTGGAAATTCTACAACAAGACCTCCGCAAAAACACCTTCGAAATAAAAATAGATACACCAGAAGACCTCCTATTCTTAGCACTCTTCATAGAGCCAGAAGACACAGTACACGCCTGGACAACAAGACAGCTAAAATACAGCAGAGGTCTCAAAACGGAAAGAGGAGAAAGAGTAAAAGTCTACATGGGACTCAAAGTCATAAAAATAGAGTACGACGACTTCAGAGAGGCACTCAGAGTACACGGAATAGTAGTACAGGCACCAGACTACCTCGAAGCCCAAGGAACACACCACACAATAACACTAGCACCTGGAAATATAGTAAAAATAGTAAAAAACAAAGTATACAAATACCAAACAGAATTAATAAACTATTTCACAAAAACACAAATAAAAATAGCATTAATAAGCATAGGAAACCAAGAAATAGCAGTATCAGAACTAACACAAGCAGGAATAAAAATAAAATACACAATAAAAGTATCACTACAAAAAACAGAAAAAGAAACAAAACTATCTACAATATATGCAAATATAGTAAAAGAATTAAAAAGCAAACTCGAAGTATTCAAAGACAAATATAGTTACATAATAATATTAGTAGACTCGGTAGTAAATGCAGCAATAGAAAATCAACTACAACAAATACAAAAAGAATACAGTAAAAGAATAAGCATATACAAGGTATCAGAAGGAGGAATTGCAGGAATATACGAATTCACAAGAAGTAGTCAATTCAAAAGAATATTAAGCACTACAAGACTATATCTAGAAGAACAAATAATAGAAAAAATATTCACAACACTAGTAAACAAACCAGAAAAAATAGCAGTAGGTCTCACTGAAGTAAAGCAGGCAGCAGAACTAGGAGCAGTAGACACCCTAATAGTACTCAAAGACACGCTAGTACACACAGAAGAGCTGAAAGAAATAATAAGAAACGTAGAAAAGTACAGCGGAAGAATAGTAGTCCTCATAGCCCGAGGAGAAGGATACGAGAAAATAAAAGCGCTGGGCGGAGCAGCAGCCCTCCTAAGATACCCTGTACAGCTTAAGCCTCCTTAAAACCTCTTCCACAGAAACATCCGGAGGAATTCTCCTCCTAAAAAACAGACCACACCTCCCCTCCTCATCCCTCTTCTCAAAAACCCTCCTCCTCTCCAAAATAGTAGACAGCGACACACCCAAAACCCTACACACATAAGGCTCCCGCCCCAAAACAGGAATCTCCCTGTGCCCCCAAGGCATAGGAACAATAAGCATAAACCTCTTATCAACACCAGGAATCCTCACACCTCTCTCGAGTTCCTCTAAGTAAACACGCCCCGCAAACCTATAGAACTCCTCCTCGCTCCTCAACAAAGGCTCCAAAGCCACGTGAACAAACACGTCTCCAGAAAGCTCAAAAACAGCCCTCAGCGCGTGCCGAGGAGTAGCCTTAACAACCTCCTTCCCCACAACCTTCTCTTCAGGCAAAATACTCTCTACAACAGACACCGAGCCACTCTCAACAAAAATATCTACATCGCTATCCGCGGAAACATCCCCTCTAGCAACACTACCGTAAACAAAACACCTCAAACCACATCGAGTCAAAAGCCGCATATAGAAAAGAGCACGCTCCCTCAGACACTTAAGCAGACGCCACCTCTCCTCAGAGTAGTACACATTCCGCTCCTCCGCCCTCCGGTCAACCCTAGTACCCATAAACTACTCCTCGCGGCCAACAAGCCTCCTAATCCTCTCCAAAGCCTCCAAATACGTGACAGCAAGCTCACCAAGCCTTTTCTCCTCATCAACAGAAGAAGCCGACAAAAGCCGGCTACTCACAGCCCTAAGCCTCTCACAAATAGCCCTCTGAAGATCAAGCACAACCACATCCACCAAAACCCTAGCTTCATCAACCTCGTCCCGAACCAAAAACACACTCTTACCACACTTAGGGCAAATAATACGCCCACTCTTAAGCCTAAACAAAGGAACACGGCACTCAGGACAAAGCTCACTAAGCATACAAGCCCCGCTTTTAAGAAGCTCGCTCATCCGCCTAACCAAATTCTCCCTCCCAGACACAAAACACCACCCCTCAAAACAGGCCTAAAGTGGGCCCGCCGGGATTCGAACCCGGGGCCTCCCGGTTATCAGCCGGGCGCTCCAACCAGGCTAAGCTACGGGCCCAGTAACACTACACAGCCACACACCTAAAAGCTTTTCTAATCTCACACAGCTGACACGACATTAGCACAATAGAAAAGATTATAAGCATCCTCTTCGCAAAAGTATCTGGTTCCCGCAGCTTCCGGCGGCTCACCCTGACAGACGGGGCTAACCCCTCAGGATGAAGGGTTGGCCTCCAGCTGCGGGAACACTTCAGATGAAGCTCCGAGCAAACCAGGGGCAAACCCCGGAGGCTCGGAGCAGATAAAGGCCCGGCGGACCGCAAGTTCCCCGCCCAGCCACGGCCTTGCGGCCGTGACTCCGGTTGATCCTGCCGGACCCGACCGCTATCGGGGTGGGGCTAAGCCATGCTAGTCGGCGCCCCGGGCTATGGCGGGGCGCGGCGCACAGCTCAGTAACACGTGGCTAACCTACCCTCGGGACGGGGACAACCCCGGGAAACTGGGGCTGATCCCCGATAGGTGGAGGCTCCTGGAATGGGCCTCCACCGAAAGGGGTGCAGCGCCATGCCCGCTGCACCCGCCCGAGGATGGGGCTGCGGCCCATCAGGTAGTTGGCGGGGTAACGGCCCGCCAAGCCGAAGACGGGTGGGGGCCGTGGGAGCGGGAGCCCCGAGATGGGCACTGAGACAAGGGCCCAGGCCCTACGGGGCGCAGCAGGCGCGAAAATTCCGCAATGCGGGAAACCGCGACGGAGCCACCCCGAGTGCCGCCCGAAGAGGGCGGCTTTTCCCCGGTGTAAACAGCCGGGGGAATAAGCGGGGGGCAAGTCTGGTGTCAGCCGCCGCGGTAATACCAGCCCCGCGAGTGGTCGGGATGTTTACTGGGCCTAAAGC
>QMRV01000004.1 GCA_003649445.1 Thermoprotei archaeon
GTGGCGATGAGGAACCGTGTAGGGGTGCCTGAAGCCCTATTGTCTCCGAACCAAACCCCCTAGAGAGGAATGCTGGTTTAGAAGCAACAGAACCCTCCCCCACCCCTCTCCAAGTATTCTTTATTTACCTACTTTAATTTAGGTATTCATGCAGTGCTCGAGTCCTCACTTCAGAGGACGATGAGTAGCTTAAGTATAGGTTACCTGGAGAGTTTAAGGTGAGTGATAAAATAATCTGGTCATGGATTAATAAAATGAAAGGCTCCACAGAAGACAGAAGCTGAATTCGGCTTGGAAATAAACTATGAAGGCTTATCTTCAAGAGACATAGCGCTCTTAGCCCTTAAACACGACTTAGTGAGAGGCAGAGGACGCAGGAGTAGCTCTTGTTTTCTCAGTTTCTGGCGGAGGTGTTTTGAGAGGTATTTCAAAAGTTGGTGTTAGGACTTTAATTTTGCGTACTTCACACTTTCTTAGAGGATAGATTTTCTTTGCTCTATTGAAGATTTCGGAAGAGATTTTGCCGAGAACAGCCTCCTGTATAAAGGCGTCAAAGTCGAGCTTTGCTGCAAATTCCTCGACTATTTCCTTCATAATTTTTCTTATGGCTTTCTTCTGCGAAGTCTTTGCTCTGTGCAGAGTAATTGCCATTACCATAACTCTTAGATGCACTCCGTCCTTTGTATGTACATCGAAAATGCCGTCTATTTTCGAAGACCCTCTTCTCACAAGGCTTCTAATATAGTCTCTTGTGAGCTCAAAGCCTTTAAACTGTGTATAGGCTTTATTTCCTTCAACTTTGACTATCTGGAACTTTAATTTATACGGTAGCTGGGTAATATCTTTAGTTAAGTCGAATAAGCTGACCTCTATTGTTCTTCTCAATAAATGTTCATCAGTTAGAGCTGGCACTAAGCCTAGCTCAGCAAACCCAAATGCACTTGATGCGTAGACTGTATACCATTTTTTAAGACTCCATTTATCTCGACGCCTTCTCTCAGACAAGCTTATCCACCCTCACACACCTTTTAGCGACATTAAGTCTTTAATTCTAGTATTTAAATTTGACTTACGTTTTTCAGAGATCTGTACACTGCACACATACACCTTAATATATCATTAACTGTCTGCTTGACTCTCTCTATTTTACCGCTTGTATCTCTAATAATAATGTTTAAGCTCTTGTTATGCACAGACATCTCTATTGTTAGTCCGGCAGGGAGCACTAGGTTATCAGGTGATAGCGCTACGTGCATGCTTTTGAGAACTTTATCGTTTGAATGCGATATTTTAAGCAGTAGAGCTATTTCTTCGCTCAAGGTATCTCTTTTTCCAACTTTCTTAGAAATAGATTAACTTTTTCTTCTAGCAGCGTGGCTCCAGCAGCTTTTTCATGTCCTCCAGCTTCTCCACCTATATCTTCGGCTATTTCAGATATAGTTGCTCCCAGAGAAAAACTAGGTATTTCTCTAAGTACTCTCAGCGATATTTTTACATGCTTAGGTTTTGACGACGATGCTAGTAAAGCCAGAACTTTATATGCTCGAAAATCAGGTTTAGTTGAAATTATTGACGATAGTGCTCCACTAAGTCTTTCATTTACTATGCCTATACAGTCGACGACAATAGTTTTACTTAAGTAGTTTATTGGAATTTCTTCGTTTTCAATCATATTCAGTACTTCCTTTAGAGTTTTTCTATATTTAGTAAGCACAGATAAAACTTGCTCGTAGTAATCTATTTTGTTTAAACATATCATTAATCCTACCCACTCTTCGTTAAGCCTACCACATGCATTTAACAGTACTGCGAATTCTCTGGCATCATAAAGCTCGGGATACTTGTAAAAGCTATTAATGAAGTATGAATATCCTAGAAGTTTTTCCGCTTCCTGTGGAGGCACTCCCTCTGATATCATGTATTTTACTAGCTCTATTACAAGTTTTCTAACTTCGCCTTCACTAAGATCATTTATCATTTTTGGACGACCATCGCTGAAAAATGGTTCTATAGAAATACTTCTGAGAAATTCTATACATGCTTTTTCGTCCCCGCTTAAGCCCGGTATAAATGGGTCAATTGTATACTCTAGACACTTATACAGTGGTCTACGTCTAATACCAAATAGTCTCAAGCCTATCTCTCTGGAAACAATTTTTTTCTCTATAGCTTCATTTAAAATCAGTTTATTTACACCCAAAAAATCGCACTTCTCTCCTTGGTCTTGGCGGTCTCCTAGAGCCCCTATAAGAGCTAAATGCACTACTTTTTCGCTAATTTTGCTGTCAAGCTCCTTTACCATTAAGTAAGCTAGCCCCGATGAACTTACATGTAAAGACCCATTTACTCCATGTCTCCACGGATTTACTTCAAGGAAAAATTTAGTTGTCTCCGGAGCCTCTTGCGGAGGAGTATGGTGATCTATTACTGCTATTTTCTTCGAGTATTTTTGAGAAAAATTAGACAATAGGCTTCCGTGCCTACTACCCATATCACATAGTATTATGCTGTTATAGTGCTTGCATTCGCTTACTACTTTTTCTAAATCTTCTGCAGATGGCTGTTCTATTATCTTTAAGTGAAAAACTGCGTTCTTTTCAATAAGTAAGTGCACTAGAACAGATGCTGCTGTTAGACCGTCTGCATCATAGTGGGAAAGGAGAAGGACTGGCTCTTCTTCAATAAAGTCTTCTAGCTGACTTGCTTTCTGAGAAATATGCTTTAAAAACTCTTCAGTAGCTTCATTTGACATTAGCCGAATATACTTATTCTCTCTATTTTATACTCCCAGTCTGGAGGAAGCACTCCTTTTCTCTTATAGTACTTAACTAATCTAGCTATTTTTGCTTCAACTAGCTGAAGCCCTCTCTTGGAGTGCAAGTCTTTCGGATGCTCCTCTAAGTGTTTTCTTATTTTTATAGCCCTCTTTATTAAATTAGCTAAGTCCTCGGGTATCTGAGGAGCTAAACCATGCTCCTTTAGTATCTGACATATCTTCTTACCAGTTATTTGCTTTACTAGAGGTATTCCATACTGGTCTCTTAGGATAATACCTATCATTGAGGGAGGATACCCTCTTCTAGCTAGCGTTACGACTAGATTCTCTACTTCTTCAGGAGCGTACTTTACCCATGATGGAGGCGTTCTCCTCGCAGGTCTTGTTGAATGTGATTTACCCTTCTTTTTTCGCTTATTCACAGGAAGTATCGAAGACTAAGGGGTAAATATGTTTTGTGCCGAGAAATAGCTTCAGTCTAGCACCAGATTCAACTCTATTCTTCGTACTTCCTCTTTCTCTCGCTTACATATCGTCCTCGCATTCTAATTTCCTTGATCTTCGATTGTATTTTTTTAGCTATATTTTCGCCTCTAGCTTTACTGTATCCTTTAATAAAGTGCTTAAAAGCTTCGTATGCGATGGAATAATGTGTACTTTCAAGTGATCGAAGGAATAAGTGTAGGTCTACGCTCTGATCTTCATAGTCTTTCGAAAATGCGCCTAAGCCGAAGTCGATAAAAGTTATGTCACCAGCGGGTTCTCTTATCATAATATTTGATGTAGTTAGATCTCCGTGAACTATACCTGCTTCATGAAGCAAACCTGTATAGTAACCTGATTTCTCCAAGAAAACTGCTACGCTGCTTAGATCTTTCCCGCTGATGACTTCTTTTAAGAGTTTTCCTTCAATATACTCCATGACAATAGTTGTATTTACCAAATCTATGAAATATACTACAGGTGTAGGCACTCCATTTTTAATACTATAAAACATGAGTTTTGCCTCGAGTAGTGTTCTACGTTTTCTTAGAGAAATATCTAGTTCTCTACATCTATAGCTCTTGGGAACTCTTATTTTTTTGACCGCGGGTAATTCCATAAAAGCTGTTTTCACGATAATCGCTTCAGCGCCCCAGCTTAACACTTCTTCATTGTTCGTCGAACCATGGTACATCGACTTCATCTAGTCTCCACCTAGGCTTTATATAACTTTTTTCTATAGGAACTGTAATATCATGTTTGATACACAAATACCCCGTGTAAGCTATCATGCCTCCATTATCTCCTGCATATTCTTTTGGAACTGTTTTGAATTCAACTGAGTGAGATGAACACATTTCTTTAAGTTTTCTTTGAAGTAGCTTGCTTCTAGCAACGCCGCCTGTTAGAACTACTACTTTTTTCCTTGTGTGGGCTAAGGCTCTTTCAGTTACTTCAACTACCATATCATATGCCGTCTCGACAAAACTGAAGCAAAGGTCTTCTAAAGGCACACCGCCTGACGCCAGTTCGAGTCCTTTTGTTAAAAGGCCTGAAAGCGATAAATCTTGACCCTTTACTACGTAAGGTAACTCTATGTATCGCTTTCCTTTTTCGGCATATTTCTCTAAAATCGGCGGACCGGGAAAATTAAGGCCTATTTCTCTAGCGAAAACGTCTAGACAATTTCCTAGAGCTATGTCTAAAGTCTCTCCGAATACCCTATATCTCCCATCGCTGTAAGCCGCAATAATAGTGTTTCCTCCCGAAACATATACAACAAGCGGATCTTTTACTTTGAGCAAGTATCGTGCTATTTCTATGTGTGCAACACAGTGATTTACAGGTACAAGTGGTTTTTCGAAGTAGGCGGCTAACGCCCGCGCAACGCTACAGCCTACTCTAAGGCAGGGACCTAGACCTGGACCAAATGATGCCGCTATAGCCGAAATATCTTGAATAGATAACCCGGCTGTTGAAAGCGCTTTAGCTAGAACTTCGTGTGCTACTGATGCATGATGCTCAGCCGCTTCTCTTGGATGAATACCTCCTTCTGGAGGAATATAACTATCGTTAATGTTTGCTAACAAACCTCGTTTATTCGAAAAAATACCTACCCCAAAGGTATGGGCTGTAGTCTCTATTCCTAAGACTACGACCTCGCTAGATTTTCTCATTAGTTTAGTCCCACTTAGGTAGGCTGAATTACTTGCGCTTAGTTAAGAAAATAGTGTAGCCACATCTGCCACAGTGATACCGCTCAACAGGCTGCAGATGATGCCCCATTATCGACCCACATCTAGGGCACTTTTTATTTTTCAACCTAATATATCCCTTTTCGTAATCGTACTCATACAACTTATGTACATGAGCCATAGGAATCCCCTATGTTTTACTTCGTCTAAGCTCCTCTAATTTCTTTTTTCTTTCCTCTGGAGGAAGATTTTTAAGTATTATGTGCAGAGGCTCTACTTTTCTAGCTCTTTCGGGAGATCTGTATATATGTACTTCAGCACGACTTCTACCTACGCCGAACTCTGTTATCATTTTACGTATATACACAGTATTTATGTCGACTTTGAACTGTGACGCTAGATACTGCCTTACGTCGTATACCCTTGGGGTCCCCCTTGCAAAGTGGTGTACTATTAGTTCTAACTCCTTTCTTTCGAGCAGTTGGTTATCTCTTTCTTTAAGTATTTCTATCTTGAACTCTGTTTTAACGGCTTCTGCCATAGCTATTCCTCTAGTTTCACGTCTGAAATTATATAAGTTTAATGCCATTTTGTATACCCTGATCTTCAGCTTCTATTGCTCCTAAAAGCAATTTATTAGAAAATAATTAATATTGTCTGTGCAGACGTTATCTTACTCGAAGTGCGTATCTTCCTGGCTTGCTTATACCTAGTTTATTAGCTACTATGGACTTGGCAGGATCAGTAACTATAATTATTCCGCTCCATTCTGTTGAGAATTCCTTTGAACCACATATTGGACACTCTTCTACTTTAATGTCTACTAGAGCTTTACACTTTTTACAAGCCTTCCAAGAAGATAATCTTCGAGGCATTTATTTTCACCTCTTTTCTTTCTTCTTGGGCTTAGTTTCCTCTTCAATCCACTCGAGTTTACCTAAAGCATGTTGCCGCATAGTCATATGAACTCTAAATGTTTTAAGTTCTCCTGTTCCATAGCTTACAGAAGTTATTCTAGCTCTAACAATATCTCCTTTCTTTACAATGCGCTGCTTCTTTTTACCAATTAGTGCTTGTTGAGCTCTATCATATGTGAATTCTTCTTCTTCCTCTATTTGAGACACATGAATAAAGCCATCAATAGGTCCTAGTCTAACAAAAATTCCGTACTTTTCAACAGTCTCTACGTCTCCTTCAACTATTTCATTCTGAATCGGCGAAAAAACGAGAGCATCAAAATACACTTTATGATACAAGGCTCCGTCACCAGGTATTATTTTACCTACATCAGAAACTTTAACATTTATAACTGCAATAACTATACCTAAATTGGGTATCGTTCTACCTTCATAGCTTTCTTTAACTAACTCAAGTGCCGCCTCTTCAATAGGCTTTCTAAAATAACTAGGCGGTATTCTAAGCACATCTTCGATAGAGACTACTTGATACATCGCCAAAACTTAACGCGATCGATATATATTTTTAGCTACTATACCTCTTATTCGGCTAGATACTTTACACCACTTATCTCGTAGGCTACCTGCGTATTTCTATGAAAAATATGCTCTATTAAGGTCAATTAGGCGATAGATTGCTCGAACTAAATTTCTCCAATCACTTCTATTCTCTTCTTTCTTATATTAACATAAATAACGGGAATATTTTTGTAGAGAAGCATTTTCATCAAATACTTGTCATTTGTAGCTACAATACAGTCATTTGTACTCGCATAGCGTAGTATTTTCATATCTACAGATATTTTTTCGGTCGGAAGATAGTCGACTACTTCACAGTATTTCTTTACAAAATCTACGATCAACTTAAATGTCTTTAGAATATTAGGCTTCTTGCGGATAAGAGCTTCTTCAAGCTCAATTAGAGAATCTTTCAACACAATAAGCTTAATTCTCTCTCCGAGCTCCTTTCTTACAAAATCTACAATATCTATTTTGTTGGAAAACGATGCTACAAGGAAACTTAAATCGAAGAGTATCGCCTTTTTACGCACAGTATGAAGTCAGCTTTCCTCTATTTTAATTATAGCTAATTTTACGCTTATTAAATTCTATTTTCTCGAGCGAAATTTTAACAACTATTTAATAAAACTTTTTTACCTGCAAATAAAACGGTTAGTGATGCGAAAAAGAAGAGTTATAATAATGGGTGCTGGCGGACGAGATTTTCATAATTTTAATGTCTTTTTCCGAGATAATGAACAATACGAGGTTGTAGCCTTTACAGCAGCACAAATACCCAATATTGCTGACAGAATTTATCCGCCAGAACTAGCGGGTAAATTATATCCTAAGGGAATACCAATATATCCTGAAGAAAACTTACCCGAGTTAATAGAAAAATATCAGGTCGACGAAGTAGTCTTAGCTTATAGTGACCTTCTATTCGATGATGTAATGAATAAAGCTTCTTTAGTTTTAGCTAAAGGAGCTAGTTTCAGAATTCTTGGACCGAAGGACACTATGCTTCAGGCACAGAAGCCAGTAATAGCAATATGTGCCGTAAGAACTGGTGCTGGGAAAAGTACTACGACTAGATACGTCGTAAATGTGCTAAGAAAAAGAGGAATTAAAGTAGGTGTTGTTAGACACCCTATGCCTTATGGAGACTTAAAGCAACAAATAGTTCAGAAATTTACTAAGCTTAAAGATTTAGACAAATATAACTGTACTATCGAGGAACGAGAAGAGTATGAACCCTTAATAAATTTAGGAGTCACAGTATACGCAGGCGTAGACTACGAGAAAGTGCTTAAGCTAGTAGAATCAGAAAACGACATAATTATATGGGATGGAGGAAACAACGATTTTCCGTTTTTCAAACCCGACATAATAATAACTGTTGCTGATCCAACGCGGCCGGGACAAGAAGTATTCTCTTATCCAGGTCAAGTAAACGTCAGATTGGCCGATATTATTTTAATAAATAAAGTAAACGTCGCAGACACAGCATCAGCGGAAAAAGTAGAAAGAAACGTGAGATCTTTGAATCCAAAAGCAGTAATTCTGAAAGCTCACTCTATAATAAAAGTAGATAAACCTGAGCTTATCAAGGGAAAAAGAGTACTAGTTATAGAAGATGGCCCCTCAGTAACTCACGGTCATTTAGGCTATGGAGCAGGATACCAGGCTGCCCTCAAGTATGGTGCATCAGAAATTATTGACCCAAAGCCCTATGCTGTTGGCTCGATTAAAGAAGCTTACGAGAAATACAAGCATTTACGTAAAGTTTTACCAGCACTTGGCTATGGATACAAGCAAGTAAAAGAACTTGAAGAAGTAATAAGCAAAATTGACTGCGACACGATAATTCTAGGAACTCCCACAGATTTACGAAGAATAATTAAAATAGATAAACCGGTAGTAAGAGTATATTACGAATTATACTTTCCTCAAAAACCAGATTTAGAAGACATTTTAGTAGAAAGGTTAAGTAGACTGGGCATTCTCTAGCATACGCTTTATTTTCTCCGATATCTCTCTGCTGATTTTTCTTCCTAGTTCTGCACAGTACATTATTTCATCTGCAGTAAACATTCCTCTTCCACCTTTCTGAATAGCACATATTTTCCCCTCTTCATTGAACGATATTGTCAGTCTAGCATCCATTATCAGCTCTTCTTCATAACACGGATCTACTACAATTTTTTCACCTATTTTCGCAAATGTTACAGGTATGGCTTCATGCTGTATGGGCAGTTCTTCTTTTTCTTCAAGTATTTTGACGTTCTCGTTTTCAACAGCATGCTTAGGGATTTTAGTGCATACTAGTGCACAGTAGGCTGCTAGCCCTGAAGCATCCATTAAATTCCCGTCGTGGTTTAGCGCATATATGTCTATGTAGAGAGCCCAGACAGATTTTCCAGGCACAATACACAGCTTCTTGAGATCAACTACCTTAGCGCTTCTTATGCCTCTGTCTACTACTCTAGCTATCTCAATGTCATCCTCGCCTGGAGGCCCTGGCTCAAAAGTAGGTGATGCTAGGGGAATTAGTTCAGTATTCACTATCAATACTCCTTCGTCCGGTGTATCGGGGAACGGTTTGCCTAATACTGATTTTACTCCAGCTATGACCATGGTATTGCCTATATTCACTATTGCCGAGCCTTCGGCCTTTTCTATTACATTAAATTCAACTGAAATTTCCCTGTATTCATCTAATTTTCTTCCATCTATGCGCGTGTTCTTTCCCAATAAGGCCTCGATAGTCTTTTTCTTGATAATAGGTATTATTTCCTCAGATTTAGCCAAGTTCCTCACCACTCCCAATATACTTTGATTTAAGAGCCTCTTTCTGCTTCTTATATATTTGCATAATCCCGGCTTTAGCTAGCTCGAGAACCTCTTTTAGTTCCTCTATTGTTATGAGTCCGTCGGCTTGAAGCAAAGTTATTTGGTTAAGTCCAGGCATCATTGCCACGGGGATATCTGCCTCTCCGTACTGGTCTTCTAAGTGATTCAAATCCAATGCGATTTTTCCATCAATTTTTCCAACTGCTACTGCTGCGACTAAATCTCTCATAGGTATTCCTGCATCGGCTAGCGCCACAGCTGCTGCTGTTATAGATGCGCATCTAGTTCCCCCATCTGCCTGTAGAACTTCTATGAAAACATCTATGGATGTTCTAGGGAACATCTCTAAAAAAAGAGCTGGTTCCAGTGCCTGCCTTATTACTTTGGATAATTCTACTTCTCTGCGTGAAGGAGCTGGACTTTTTCTCTCAGGTACAGAGAATGGTGCCATGTGATATCGACACCTAAGTACAGCTCTATCGGGTAGAGATAGATGTCTTGGATGTAGCTCTCTAGGCCCATAGACTGCAACCATTATTTTATTTTTCCCTTGAACAATATAGGCTGATCCATCAGCATTCTTCAATACTCCTACCTTTATCTCAATAGATCTCAGTTCATCTAGTTTTCGTCCATCTACTCTGAGCCCCTCTTCATTGAGTAAAATCGGTTTCTCTTTCATTAGATAACCCCCTCCTTTTTTGCTTTAATAATTATATTTTTAATTTTGTCGGTTAATCCAGTCACATGCGCCTCTTTTTCGATCATTTTAATAAGCCTCACGGCAAATAGCTCTCTTGCTTTGTTCTTCCCAGTTACAAGTATTCTTCCATTTTGCCCTACTATTATCTCACAGTCGAGCTCTCTTTCGAGCATAGAAATCATAGACCCTCTTTTGCCTATTACACGAGGAACTTTAACAGGCGATATTTCTACGAGAGACCCACGCTCAACTTTTCCTAGCTTCGATTCTTTAATTGTTAATTGAGGGTCTCTCATTAGATCGAAGGCTATTACTTTCGCTACTATTATATCACCTATATCGAGGAATTTTCTTAACTGAATTTTAGTTATGTCTACGGGTTTAGAAAGAGCATCTGTTACTTGAAGATACCCTGTATACGGAGAATTTATATCTATTAGCCAGCTAGCTATACCCACATCAACTACCTTGCCTATAACTATGTCATTTACTTTTGGTATATAACATCCCTTAAGCGGTATTACTGTAATAATTCTACCTTCACGTATTTCAGCCAACCCTAACACACTTGAATATATCTTTCCGTCTATAGAGTACACATTGTTTCCTAAATTGTAGTTTCCTTCAGCTAGTAAGTCTCCAGGAGCTACTATCTGTCTCTGGGTGAAGAAAACAGGCATATTATCCCCATTATCTTCCGGTCTTACTAATAATCTTTACTTCAGCAGACCCTTTCGTCAAGCTCGCTATCTTGTCTATTAAAGATGTCTGTATTCCTGCAGGAATTTCTATTTCTACAATCCATGTACCATCACTCTGATACTCACTTCGTATGAGCTTCCCTACTTTTAGAATATAGCCTTGGGCTCTGCCTATGTACTGTGGAGGAATCTTTATTCCAACTAGCACTTTTTCCATTTTCAGAGGAAGCACTTTACGTAGTTCTTTTAGTATTTCTGTAACCTGAACCTCAACTGGCTTGAATGGATCTATACCAACCTTGACCTTCTCTAGAACTAATTCTATGCGTTTAGGGGGTATTGGGAGCCCTGTGCGTGCATCAACGCAGTTTCTGGCAATATACTCTATAATTTGCTTCTTTTTAGACTCAATAAGCTCTCTTCTTTGCTCAGCTGTTAACTGAAGCTCTCCTTCTTTAAGTATTCTCTCGGCTACTTTATAGAAGTCTGTTGTACCGAATATTTTCCTAATATCTTCCTCGGATGCTTTAAGTCCTTTTCTTGCATCTGCGTAAATAATGTCTCCTTCAACTATCTCATAAATATCTATCTTTTTCCCGCTACGGTACTTCCATGCTTTTTCAGCGTCTACTATTATTTCGAAACGAAGCTTTCCTCTAGTTAATCTAGCTATTACTTTCTGCCTTTTACCGCTCATGATATACCTCCCTCATTTTTTGCAAATATTTTTCAAGTTCATTAATAGTTAGTTTTCTGAACCTTTTAGTTTTTACGTCAACATATCCTGCTTCAACAACGTCTTTTTTGGCTCCCCCCTCAATAGTTTTGTCTAGTACATGAAGCGCCAATAGGAGTGCTTCTTCTAGAGACATATCTTCACGGTACATTCTTTCAAGCATACTTAGTGCTGTTTCTCCGCCAGATCCTATTGCATGAGCATATAAGCTGAGATACGATCCTTGAGGGTCTGTCTGCATTAACTTAGGTTCTGTTGCGTCTACTCCTGCTATGAGGAATGCTACTCCGAACGGTCTTACACCGCCATGCTGAGTAAACGCCTGCTTTATGTCGCATATTCTTCTGGCTAAAGTTTCTACGGGAATAGGTTCATCGTAAATAAGTCTATGAATCTGCGCGTATATTCTTGCTTTATCGATTAGCACACGCGCATCAGAAGCAAGGCCCGCGAAAGTCAGCCCTATATGCTCGTCTATCTTCTGTATTTTATCAAAAGGCTCTGCTAAAGGAAACTGCTTTTTATTTTCTACTGCTAAAACTACGCCTTCTTTACACCTAATACCTATAGAGGTGTAGCCTCTGCGGACTGCTTCGAAAGCATACTCTACTTGATATAGTCTGCCATCTGGCGAGAAAATAGTTATTGCCCGGTCATATCCCATCGACGGAGCAGTCATCATTAAGCCTCACCAGCATTCTTTCTACACTTCTAGCTATAAAAATATTGTCGTAATATAACTTCAAAGTATATATAACATTAATTATCACACAAACTAAATATTTCAAACAATATTATTTAGTTTAAATTAAACCTATCGATTTCAAGTATTTTCTAGCTTCTTGTATGTCACATCTAGCTAGCGGCAAAAGGATCTTCATTTTAATTATATCATCTGAAAATGGAGCCAGCCTTATGTGGCCATGATATGCTTCCTGTTTATCCAATCTTAAGTAAAGATTACCAGAACCATCAATACGTAAGTCAAGAGTATCGTTTATTACTTGTTTATCGTCTTCACCGAGCCTTTCTACAAGATATTTGACTACGAGGCTTGCCTTGCTAGAATCGCCTATGTCCGCTCTAATGATTGTTATTGGGTTTCCGAAGTATCCCTTGAGATTTTCTGTTGTTAATTTAATTTTGTCTCTTATTTCTGGTGGAATAGTGTTTAGTAAAGCCTGCTTTACTTTACTTATATCTTCGGTTGCGTGACAGAAAGCTTCTATTACTACTCTATTGCTTAGTTTCTTGAGACTCATTATTTTGCCTCAACTTTTCTACTATCTTCTTAATCACGTGCTTATACTTCTTTTTCTTCTTGTAACCTATTAGCCAGTTGTAATGAGGATCGTTTCTAATTACTGGATGGAATGGGTCTACGAGTATCACTTCGAACCATTTGTATTCTCCGTCTTCGCCAACCCAGTAGGATCCTAAAACTTCCATATTTGGATACTTTCGGGCAGCCTTTTCTTCTGCTATTAGCTGTAGACTCTTCTTAGGGGTATGACCATAGATACCCATTCTTTTAGGTCTTCTGCCAGCTCTTGGTCTGGGTTTATTCATGGCACCTTTTCTTACACGTACTCTGACAACTATTATTCCCTGCTTGGCCTTATATCCTAGCGCTCTAGCTCTATTGAGTCTAGTGGGCTTAGGTATGCGAACTACAGTTGGTTCACGGCGCCACTTTATTAGTCTTTTTTTGAGTATTTCCCCTAAGGGTCCATCATATGGTCTCTTCCATGCCTTAGCTAAGTATTTGTAGAGCGACATTGTTACCTCGTCTTCTTAAAATAGGGAAGTATATTAGTTTTCTGTTGCCTGTTCAAGTATGCTTATAATCTTCTGGACTACAGTCACTCCTGTGCGTCTTTGAGCTTCCCTAGTCATGGACCCTATATGTGGAGTTGCTATGACTTTAGGGTGATTTACTAGCTTTATTTCCCAGTCTTCTACAGGAGGCTCCTTAGTAAATACGTCTAATGCAGCACCCGCCACAATGCCTTCATCTAATGCTCTTAGCAAGGCTTTTCCATCAATTATTTCAGCTCTCGATGTATTTATTATATATACTCCTCTTTTCATAATTTTGAACATATTTTCATCTATTAAGTGGTAAGTCTCTTTAGTTAAAGGTACGTGCAAAGTTATTATGTCGCTTTGCTTAATTAAGTCCTCTATGTTTTTTGCAGGTTCTATTCCCAGAGCCCTGCATGTCTCTTCTAAGCGATGTCTTCTGTACCCTATAACCTTCATTTGAAAACCTTTAGCTATTCTGCATACTTCACTGCCTACACTACCCAGCCCTATTACACCTAGAGTCTTCCCCTTTAACTCCATGCCTAAAAGCTTCTTCTTAAGCCACTTTCCTTCACAAAGCCCTTTCCAACCAAGGTGTATTCCTCTAACAAGACATATCATTAGCCCAAATACTAGTTCTGCAACAGCTGTCGCGAGTGCTTCAGGTGAGTTGACCACTATTATCCCTTTACTCTTAGCATACTCTACATCAATATTATCTAGACCAGACCCCGCTCTTGCTATAATCTTAAGGTTGTTCGCTTGATCTATGACTTCGCGCGTAACTTTCGTAGCACTTCTTACTATAATGACATGATATTCTCCGATTATTTTTGCCAGTTCTTGCGGAGAAGGTGACTCTACAAAGCTAACCTCAAACCCATGTTTTTTAAGAAGATCAATAGCTTCACTTGCTATTGGGTCACAAATAAGTACTTTATATTTCGCAGCCATCTCGATTACTAGTCTTTTCTGCTTAATTAAACCTTTGTTATGCGACAAAAGTTTTTATTGAAGCATAGTCTTGTGATAGGGAGCACCACTATCCGAGGCTGAGATGATTGACAGAACCGCTAATACTCCTCGATAAAGTATCGTTTAAATACAGAGGGTCTCCAGACTACGCTATTAAAGATATTTCGCTAAAAATTCATGAAGGAGATTCTGTTTTAATAGCAGGACCCTCAGGATGTGGAAAAACCACTCTCTGTAGAATTTTCAATGGTCTAATACCAAATTTCTACGAAGGAACTTTTGAGGGGAAAGCAGTTGTATGCGGCCATGATGTTACTAAAACTCCCACATATATTTTGGCAAGGTACGTTGGCATGGTTTTCCAAGAACCTGAAAACCAGCTCTTTTTCTCTACTGTAGAAAAAGAAATAGTTTTCGGACTAGAAAACTTGGGTTTAAGTAGAGAAGAAATAGCAATAAGGCTGAAAGAAGTAGTAGATTACTTTAATCTACACAGTATCCTAAATAAAGCTCCATTCGAGCTATCGGGCGGTGAACAGCAGAAAGTCGCTATTGCTGCATGTATTGCAATGAAACCTAAAATACTAGTTTTAGATGAACCTACCGCAAATTTAGACCCTGTATCCGCTAAAGAAGTAATTCATCTACTTCATGATCTTAACCGAACATTGAAAATAACTATAGTAATTGTCGAACATCGTCTTGAACTAATAGCGCCTATAGCAACAAGACTCATAGTAATGTATAAGGGCAGAATAATCTTTGATGGTCCTACCCGAGAAGTTCTCTCGAGAAAAGATCTTGAAACTTATGGAGTGGCACCACCAAAAACTGTTGAATTATACAATAAACTTTGTGAAAAAGGAGTAAAACTCACTAAAATACCTCTATCACCACAAGAATTAAGGGAAGAAATAACAGGTGTTGTTTATGCCAAAGGCAGTCGAAGTACGTAGTTTGTACTTTAAGTATGAAGATTCAGACAAATACGCTTTAGAAGACATTAATCTCGAAATAAAGTCTGGAGAAAAAGTAGCCATAGTAGGTGAAAACGGCGCTGGAAAAACTACTCTCATAAAGCACTTCAATGGACTACTCAAACCGACGAAAGGCTATGTCAAAATCTTCGGTGTAGATACTAAGCAAACAACTGTAGCGAGTCTAGCTAGAAAAGTAGGCCTTGTTTTTCAGAATCCTGATCATCAATTTTTCGCAGAATCTGTTGAGAAAGAAATAGAGTTTGCACTAAGAAACTTCGGATTTAGTGACACAGAAATAAAAGACATTATTGATAAAATGCTGAAATTCTTTGGTCTTGAAAAATATAGAAAATCATCACCATTTACCTTAAGTGGAGGAGAAAAGAAACGACTAGCTATAGCTTCAGCTCTATGCTATAATCCCGATATAGTAGTTTTAGATGAGCCGACAGTAGGTCAAGACATTATCCAGAAAAGAAAACTATCACTTCTTCTAGAGAAAATATCTGAAATGAACAAAACTATAGTAGTTGTAACACATGACATAGACTTTGTTGCAGAAAATTTTAAAAGAGTAATAGTTATGGCACAAGGTCGAGTGATAGCTGACGGCGAAGTAAATGAAATTTTAACAAATAAAGATATCTTAAGAAAAGCAAGGCTTCTCCCTCCGCAAGTGACCTTATGTGCGTGGTATTTATCCGACCTAGGAATTTCTGAAAAAATAATTAAATTAGATGAACTTTTGGAGGAAATATTAGATCTTATCAAAGGGGCCAGATTATGTTGAGATCACTTCAGTCATTTAGATATCTTAAGAAAAACACTATTATTCATAATCTAGACCCTAGAAGCAAAATGTTATTTGTCATTTTATTATCATTTCTTATATTTATATCAAACAACATCATAACACTTAGTTTAATAATGTTTTTAGTTATAATTACTGCATACGCAGCTAAGTCTATTTCACAGCTATTAAAGATGCTTAAAGGAATTTTGCCGTGGATTATATTTATATTCGTAGTTAATTACTTTACGTCAGAAAAAGGAATTTTGATAGCCACTATAATGTCATTAAAGTTTACAGCCTTAGCCACAGTATTTACTCTCTTCTTTATTACAACTTCGCCCGAAGACTTTATGCTGGCTCTCAATAAACTCGGTTTACCTTATGAATATACATTAGCCTTCACTATGGCTATGAGATTTGTCCCTTCGCTAGCCAGAGATCTTCAAATAATAATCGATGCACAAAAAAGTAGAGGCCTTGAATTAGAAAAAGGCAATTTTATAGAAAGAATAAGAAGGTACATACCAATACTAGTACCGCTAATAGTATACGAGATTAGGCGGAGTTTTATGATAGCAGAAGCGCTTGAATCGAGAGCTTTTGGATCTACTAAAAGAACATTCTATTATGAATTGAAGATAACTAAAAATGACATTCTTTTCATTATTTTCTCATGTATTATTGCAATGGTACTATATTTGATAGAAGTATTCTTTAAGTTATTCTAATCCTCTTTTTCTTAATACTTCAATCCATGGATTTTCTCTAAGATAACTTGGAAGAGTTTCCTCTTCGGGAGTATAGCTTGCTACAATTTCTTCACGAGTGGGCAACTCGCTTATTTTTATCATATACCTTAGCGATCTTAGATTCTTGTTTAACTCCTTTATCTGCTCAGCTAAATTAGCTATTTCTTTGATTAGAGCTGAAAGTAATTCTGCATTTGCTGGCTGGGCAGTAGGCTTCTCTACTGTAATCGAAGGTTTTGTTTGTATTTCTTTAAATGCTTCCGCCAATATTTTGGCGAGAACCTTTAGTAAAGCCTCTTCACTAATGGACGCTTCTGCTGTGACAGTAGAAGGTGTTGAAGTAGCTGCTACTTGAGTTTGTGTCCGTAAGCCTTTTTCGCGTTGAAGTTTGCGGTATTTGGATAAAGCCTTGTATACTGTTTTTATAGAAACTTTAAGTTTCTCAGCTATCTCTCGTGGAGAGAGTCCATTAAGATATTCTTTTACAATAGCTTTTTCAGTATCAGTAAGCCTTATGGACGACAATGTTTAAACCCTAGTGTAAAGTTGATATAGAAAAGTATTTTAACGTTATGTTTAGAGACTTTAAGGCTTAATGAAGTCTTCGGGTTTTGGTATTTCTTTTGGAAGTCCCTTACGCTCTCTTATCTTCAGAATAAGGTCTGCTAGCATTGATTCAGGTACTGGAGCCCACTTGTAGAACTGTGTAGACCAGAAAGCTCTTCCTGCTGTAGCGCTTCTAAGCTCATCTGCTAAATCAAATGTTTCTGATACTGGAATTTCTCCTTTTACATGCATCAACATACCGCTTTTTTCTAAGCTCACTATTTTTCCTCGCTTGCGTGTAATTACGTTGAGTACTCCGCCTAAGTAGTTTTCAGGTACTTTTACTTCAATCTTGTAAATTGGCTCTAGTAGCGTTGGTTTAGCTGAAAGGAAGCCTGCAAATATTGCGTTCTTAGTAGCTGGCATTATCTGGGCAGGTCCTCTGTGTGCCGGATCTTCGTGTATTATAGCGTCATGAAGAATTACTTTTATTCCACGGACTGGTTCGTGGCATAGAGGCCCTTCAGCTAGAGCCCATCTAAAGCCCATTATTATAGTGTCTCTAACTTCTCTTAGGTGCTGGACACCTTTTGTTAAGTCGACTAAAATGTTTAGATTATCGTCTATAGCCCATATTCCTCTAGCTTCGTCTGCGTCCCAACCTGCTTGTTCTCTTAGTATTTTAGCTCTTGTTCTCCAATCCTGGTCATCGTATACAATACCTTTCTGTAACAGCTCTAGTGTTTCTTCATTTAATGGCTCTACGCTTATATATAGTTTGTTGTGCTTGTTAGGTGACTTGCCCTCAAACGGTCCTGCTACTTTACGTATTGTCTCTCTGTATCTGATTACAGGCGGCGATGTAACCACTTCTATTCCTGACCTCTGTTTCAAGTCCCATAGTGCGATTTCTAGGTGAAGTGTACCCATTCCGCTTAGTAGATACTCTCCGGTCTCCTCGTTAATGTAAACGTGCAATGTCGGGTCTTCAATAGCCATCTTTCTGAGTATTTCTACAAGTTTAGGTAAGTCGCTGCTGTTCTTAGGTTCTATAGCTATTGTAACTACGGGCTCGCTTATGTATCTGAGTCTTTCGAACGGCGCTGCCACGTCCTTATATTTAACATCAACTATTGTCTCTCCTGCTCTCGCTTTTTCTAGACCTAAGAGAGCTGCAATATTACCAGCAGTGATTTCATTTGCCACTTCTCTGACAGGACCCATGTAGAGACCTACTTGAAGTATTCTCTCTGTGGTCTTAGCTCCTATAAGGTATACTTCTTCGCCTGTATAAACGGTTCCTGAGAATACTCTACCTGTAGTAACTAATCCAGCATGAGGATCTGCTACTACTTTAGTTGCACATATAACTGTTGGTCCATCGGGATCACACTCTAACATAGCTTTACCTATTTCCGAGTTAAGGTCTCCTTTCCATAGCTTGGGTATTCTGTATTTCTGAGCTTCTGCAGGGTTAGGTATATGCTCGATAACCATGTCGAGCACGGCTACGTATAACGGAGCCTCCTTAGCTAGTTCTTCGTAATATCCTCTCGTGTATGCGTCAATTATATTTGAGAACTTGAATCCGAGTTTCTTTGCTAAAGGTATGGTCAAACCCCATTTATGAAGCGCCGCACCAAAAGCTACCTGTCCTTTAGCTGGGTCGACTTTCCACTTATCTCTGTACTCGGGTTCTGCATATAGGTCTATTAACATGTTGAACTCTTTTATAATCTGGACGAAGCGTTGCTGAATCTCGCTTGCAGATAATTTAAGTTCTCTTATGAGCCTGTCGACCTTGTTTATGAAAAGAAGTGGTCTAACTCTTTCTTCGAGAGCCTGTCTTACTACAGTTTCAGTCTGGGTCATTACTCCTTCTACAGCGTCGACAACTACTATTGCTCCGTCCATTGCTCTCAGAGATCTAGTTACGTGGCCTGTGAAGTCGACGTGGCCTGGTGTATCTATTAGGTTTATTACGTATCCTTTGCCTTCCCATTCATGGTATAGGCTTACGTTAGCTGCCTTTACAGTCATTTGTCTTAACTGCTCTATTTCTACGTAGTCTAAGGCGAGAGCTTTTCCTGCAACTTTAGGTGAGATAAGGCCTGCTCCCATTAGCAAGCTGTCTGAGAGAGTTGTTTTTCCGTGGTCTACGTGGGCTAAGGTACCTATATTTCGTACTCTTTCAACGTCTCTCATTAACTTTAATACTTCCTCGGTCTGTTTGTATTTAGGCATACAATCACCTTTACATTACTCCTTTGGTATCGCAATATAAATCTGTCTCCTAAATAAATTTACTCTCCAATAGAGGAATTTAATTATAGAAGAAGACGTACAATTAATTTCTAAAAACGGCTTAGACTATCATTGTAGCCATTGAAGCTATTCTAGGCCAACGGTCTGCCGCTTCTTTTGCTACAGGTCCTCTTATTTCGCTTCCTTTAGGATCACCTTCGGGAGACACTATCACTATGGCGTTGTCTTCAAACGCTATCCATGTACCGTCAGGTCTTCTGTAAGGTCTTTTCTGTCTTATTACTATACCCCTCATTATTTGCTTTCTGAGCTCAGGTCTACCCTCCCTAATAGACACTATAACCATGTCTCCTACTGCTGCTCCAGGTATTCTTCTCCAGACTGTTTTTGCTCTAATTACACCTATTATTTTTGCCAGCTGTGCTCCTGAATTATCGCTAACTTTTACTAAAGACCCTACGAATATTCCCGGGGTGATATGTAGCCTATACGATACTCCAGAGACTTTAGCTCCTCTCTTTGCCATTAGCTCTCCCTCTTCTCAAAATGAAGAACTCCTCTTAAAATCTTTCGCCTGTATATCCTCACTACCGTCAGCTCTTCTTTTTGCCTAAAACTACAAACGAAACTGTTTTCGCTATAGGTCTGCATTCTCCAATAACTACTTTATCTCCAACCTCTACTTCAACGCAAGGCGGTAAATGAGCATGTATTTTTCTTCTTCTGCGCTCGTATCTCTTGTATTTTGGAATATATACAAGGTACTCGTGAAGAATTACAGCAGTTTTATTCATCTTTTTCTTAATTAAAGTTCCCTCTAACAGAATTCCTCTAACAGATAGTGTACCGTGAAATGGGCAGTTTTTATCATTGCATGTTTTTTCAGGCTCCTCTATCCAACTTATACCTACACTTCTTTTAGCCATTACTTACCACCCCTTTCTCTCTTCAATTCTTCCTCCCTCTCTATTGTAAGGACCCTAGCTATATTTTTTCTCAAGATTCTTATTCTAGCCGGATTATCTAGCACTCCTCTGCTTTCCTGCATAGCTCTTAGCCTCATTAACTCAGTTTTAAGCTCTATTAGTAGCTTACGTCGTTCTTCAGGAGTCATTTTTCTTATATCATCAGGCTTTAGCGCCATATATCTCACCTAGCTGCTACTTGTTCAGGAGTCTTTATTTTAATATCTTCTGGAGTCTCTACAGGAGGCATTATCCTTACTTCAATTCCATACATTCCGGGTTTTAAAAGGACTTCTACTATAGCTTCATCTACGTAAACATCTTTTAACTGTCCGACTTTATATATCACTCCAGCAGTATACTTCTCGTATCTGGCTCTTTCAGATGTAAGCTTACCGCTAATAACTATTTCTGCTCCTCTAGCCCCAGCCTCCATAATTCTTCTTAAGGCGATAAATGCGGCTCGCCTAAACTTTACTCCTCGCGCTAATGCATTAGCTATGTGATATGCCACTATTTTTGCATTGAGATAGGGGTTCGGTATTTCCATGACCTCTATTTGAGGATTATCTAGTCCGAATTTTGTTTGAAGTATTCTAGCCAGTTGCTTAATGTTTGCTCCGCGTCTACCAATTACCATAAATGGTCTCTCTGCATAAATTATAACTCTTGTACCCAAGGGTGTACGCATTAAGTCTACTTTAACATATCCAGCTCTACAGAGAACTCTTCTCAAATACTCGTTAATTTCCATTCTGCGTAAACCGCGTATAATAAATCTCTTCTCGACATCAACCTTTTTCTCCAAACCAAAGCTCATACTACCTACCTCTCTTCAAGAGCTATTTCTACATGAACTAACTGCTGGAAATAGGGTGTTGCTCTACCAAACGCTCTCGGAATATATTTTCTAATTTTAATACTTTTGTGAGCAGCTGCATGAACTACGTAGAGATTCGATGTGTCTAGACCTTTATAGGCAGCATTTGCTTCAGCATTCTTAAGTACTTCGAGTATCGCTTTAGCTGCCTTAACGGGCCATCGAACAGCAGGCCATTTATCTACAGCTTTATGATGCGGCACCTTCTTTTTGTATGTTCTGAACGGTATTGCTTGCTTCATTTTAATTACGTCTACAAGTATCTTCTTAGCTTCCTCCAATTTTCGGTTTCTTATGAAATGACATATTTCTACTGCGTGCTTATATGATATTCTTAAGTCTCTACCAGCTGCGATTGCAGTTCTCACGGGATCCAAGTCCTGTCGTGAAAAGTGCCATCTCGTCATAATATACGGGAGAAAAAAATAATGGTAAATTTAAATTTTTCTATCTCTAGTTAGCTAATACCGGGAGGGGACCCTAATGTCTCTTAAAGCATATGTTAAGTTAACCCGTCTGGACCACGGCGTACTAAGCGTTATTGGGGTTCTCGCAGGACTCCTAACAAATTGTTCAAGCAATGTATCGGTACTAAAGATCACTATCGCAGTAGTAGTTCCTCTCTTCATTGAAATGGGGCTTTTTGCGTTAAATGACTATTTTAACATCGAAGAAGACAAAATAAATGCACCCGACAGGCCTCTTGTTCGAGGAGATATCTCGCCAAAAGCTGCACTTACTCTAGGAATAGCTGCTTTGCTTATAGGCTACACAGCAGCTCTATTAGCTATATTAGAAGGCAGAATGCTTTCTATAGTTTTGATAACATTGATCATCATAATAGGAGTACTGTACGACGCAAGAATAAAGACTCTAGGGCTTATCGGCAACCTGATAGTATCATTCTCTACAGCGTCCACGTTTATTTATGGAGCATTATTAGCCAAAAGTATTGTGGACATAAATATGGCTACTTGGATAATCTTCATTACGGCATTCCTATCGTGCCTTGGAAGAGAGATACTTAAAGGCGTTAGAGACTACTTGGGAGACAAAAAAGCTGGAGTATTAACTCTTGCAGTAAAGTATGGCACTCAACGAGCAGTGGCAATATCGAGTATTTTGATAGTATCCGCAATAGTAGCCGCGTTATCAAATATCATTTATGTGAAAAAACCAGCAGTTTATACAGTTTTATTAATTCCTGCAGTAATGCTTTTCGCTGTAGCAATAGCGATATCCTTCAAAAATCCAGATGATGTCAAGCTCGCAGAAAAAGCCAGAAAATATACACTATATGCTATGGGTTTAGGGCTAATAGCCTTTTTAGCAGGAATGATCTAAATTAATTTGGGTAAATATCTTAGAAAGTATAGAGAACTTCACTTAAGTGGAACATACATGCTTGACCTTGTTGCTTTAAGTCCAGGCTCTCCGTGTTCTACTTTCTTTGTTGTTAAAGCGAATTCTCCAAGGTAATGGCCGATCATCTCAGGCGTTATTGTGACAGGGACAAATTCTTTTCCATTATACACTCCTATAGTGACACCTACCATTTCCGGCAATATGATCATATCCCTTTCGTGTGTTTTTATGAATACTTTCTTCCCTTCTTTCATTAGCTTCTTTGCCTTTCTTATTTTTTCGAGCAATCTTCGCTTTTCGTAAGACAACCCTCGCAGTAAGCTTCTGCGCTGCCTTGCTGGGAGCAGTTTAATGAATTCATCCATTGGCATTTTTAATAGTTCTTCGAAGGTATATCCCCTGTATCTAAATTCCTTATAGCTCATAGTCTTTCTCCCTATTACACTCTATGTTATAAATCTTACTCATTTTAACCAAGCGATACTACGTAACAGCATGCTAGCCTTTTCTTCTGCCTGTTCTTCTTGGTGCTATGTGACCCACTTTCTGACCTGGAGGCGCTGTACGCGGTACAGGTGTACCTCCTTTGGGGTGTGCTCCTCCGCCGTGTGGATGCGCGTAAGCACCCATGGCTTTTCCTCTAACTGTTGGATACTTCCATGCCTTAGATCTAGATAAGTGGTACTTTTTGCCAGCCTTGAGGAATGGTTTTTCTACGCGTCCTCCTCCGGCGACCACACCTATTGTGGCTCTGCACCTAATGTTTATTTCCTTAGTTTTTCCCGAAGGTAACTGTACAAGTGCTTTACTTCCGCTTTTTGCGAGAAGAATAGCATATGTTCCGCTAGACCTAGCTATTTTTCCTCCGTCTCCAGGCTTAAGCTCTACGTTACATATCTTAGTACCTTCAGGTATTGAATACAGAGGAAGTATGTTTCCATTTCTAGGCGCGGCGTTCTCACCATACTCGATTATTTGACCTACATAGAGGCCTTCAACAGCTACAGTAAGCATTTCTGTTTTATCTTCGAAAACTATTTTTACCAATGGTGCCCCTCTGCCGGGGTCATGAAGTAGCTCAACTACCTTACCTTTAAGCCCTCTTTTTATCTCCTCTTCATTAAATACCCTATATTTGGCTGGTCCTACTTTCTTCCATCTAGGAGACCTAAATACAGACCCTCCGCGCCCTCTCCTTTGTACTATTAGTCGTTTACCCATTTTTCACCACCTTACAGTAATCCTAATCTAGATGCTACTTCCTCAGCCTTATACTCAGGAGCTAGCTTTACATAAGCTTTTTTCTCGCCTTCAGGCGTTATAAGTGTATTGACTTTAACTACCTTTACTCCAAATAGCTTCTCTACTGTCTCTCTTATTTGATGCTTAGTAGCTTTGCGATGAACAATAAATACTAAAGTATTCTCTTTTTCAATTTTAGTCAAAGCTTTTTCAGTCATTAGCGGCCTTATAATTATAGAGTAATAATCAATACCCATAATTATCCCCCTACATAGTTTCAAACACTAGCTGCATAATTCTGTCTTCATATTTCTTCTCGAGAATTTTAAGAGCAGATTTTGTCCATAATGTAAGTCTACCGGGATGCCCGCCGGGAGCAAGATGCATTGTGCTTAGCTGGTCTACTGTGACTACGTCTACACCTGGAAGATTTCTCGCAGCTTTAATTATAGGTGCTGGAGACGGTATTACTATGAGCACGCTTTTCGGCTTCTTATAACGCCGCCCTCTCATTTTACCTTTACCTGCTCTTACTTTTCGGCCTTTTTTAGCTCTTTCAACATCTTCCCACAAGCCTAGCTTCATGAAAAGTTCTCTGACTTCTCTTGTTTTCTCTAATTTAAGTATGTCGTCTACAACTATAAGTGGAATATGAGGCACTTTATCTACTACATGGCCTCTTTTTGCAACAATATCCTTATTTGCTGTAGCTGCAATAGCTGAGAGTATAGCCAGTTGTCTTTCCTTTTTGTTTACTTCTTCATGAATTACTTTTTCAACTACTGGTGGGTGAGCTCTTCTTCCTTTAACGGTCATTGGTGCAAATGCTGCTCTCGAAGACCCCTTAATTCTCGGTACACGAGCTACTCCGTAGCCTACTCCCCAGCTTTCTGCTGTTGTTCTTTTACCTGCCATAGGGTCTCTTCCCTGCGGCTGTACTCTAGCAGTAAAAGCTGACAAAAAGTCTCTTCTTATGACATCTATTCTCAGTGGAATATCGAAGATCTTAGGTCTTTCTATTTCCTCTACAACTTTTCCTTCAAGGTCATATACTGGGATCTTCACTTAACCTCACCTTTTATAACAGCATTATGAACATACACTATTTTAGGTGCCTCCTTTACCGGAGGCGGAACTACAGGTCTTATTGGGTATCTAAGCTTTATTAGTCTCTTTACAGGTCCTGGTACAGATCCTTCCATTAATATGAAATCGTTTCGTATAACACCATAGTGTTTAAGACCTCCTTTTGGCACAACATTGAACTCCTCTATTTTCTCTTTGGGAACGATCTTAAGTATGCGTTTGTTATACTCTGTTCTCTGGTGGAAGCCCATTTGTCCGGCTCTCGGTATCATGAACATTACTCCTGGTTTTTGAGGACCTATGCTTCCTGTACGTCTGTGTCCCTTTCTATGTTTGTGCCACCGCGGCAGTATTTTTACTCCAAATCGCTTGACTACACCTTGTGTACCTTTACCTTTCGTTATGGCTATAACATCTACAAGCTGTCCCTCCTTGAAAACTTCGGTTACTCTGAGCTCTTTTCCGAGTTTTGAGAGAGCGTATTCTAATGCTTTCTGCGGATCCCCTCCTATGGCTATTTCAAAAACTTCAGGCTTCTTTTTCCCTATAGTAGTTAACCTTGGCTGAGTACACACAACTAGCCGGACGCTGCTTATTTTTTCTTTAACACTCCCTATTTTCTTGAGCTGTTTTTCGAAACGCTCTTCTGCTTTCTTTTTCTGTTCGCCATCTTCGCTAGTTTTCTTATCTTTAAGAGAATAGAATACAGCTGCTTTTGTTACGGTAAATTTGCGCTTAATGTCCTCTGGAAGCTCTTTTGCCCAGACCTCTCCCAGACACTTGTATCCGTAGGGAGTCTTCTCATAAACTCTTATAGCACAAACTATGAGCGGAGGGCATTCGATTATAGTAGCGGCTTTAGCCACTTCTTTTCCATAGAAAGGATGATTAGGGTTGTTCTCGATGTATATTAAGTGGGTCATGCCTGCCTTATATCCTGCAAATGCGAGAGGTACTGTTTGATCTACTTTAGGCCAGCGTCTGATTCTGGCAACTATACTTTTGGCCCTTACTCTTGGATAAACTCCCATTGATCCTCTGCGAGGCCTATGATCTTTAACCATTTTGATCCCCCAGAGCTGAAGTGAGAGTAGGAAAGGACGGTAATAAATATTTTGCCTTTAAATAGCGTTGAGTATCGATAATACTATCAACACAGCCTCTTCAGTTCTCACAGTTTTTGTACCTTGGTAAGGTACAAAATTTACAATTAAATCACAAACACTTTCTGGATCTACTCCCTCTTCCTTTAGTATCTCACATATACCTTTATGAGGCCCGCCAAAAATAATTAGAACTTTTCTGGTGCGGCTAAACAGTTTTGTTTTTAGGTCTTCTTCCACCTCTCCTATCATAACTCCGTAGCGAGAAGTCCCTAAAACAAAGTCAGCATTGCTTATCTTAATTGCATTAAGTAGAGACTCCGCCTTAATTACATCATAACCCCAATAGACAGGAACTTCCTCTTTTGAAAGTATACGACAACAGTCAACGTCTACGGTAACTCTTGAAAAAAGAGGCCTAGCAGGGCTACAAGTAATCGGCTTATCTAAACCAATGTAGACAGTAGACTTATTTTTCACAGGATCGTTTTCGATAACTACACCTTCTCTATACTCGTGTCCTTTAACAATAATTCTTTCAGACTTTAACGGGTGATGAGGAGTGCGGAGAGGTGGCAATACTCCTGCATACTTCAACTGCTTTATTCTAGGAAATAAATACTTTCTTAAATATTGGGGACATTCCATATACTTTAGTATACTGTAAATAATTTCTTGGTAATAGCTGGCTTTTTCACCTTCTTTATAAACATAAATTTCATCTACCCTAAAAATGGCAGCTGCTCTCCCTACTATTCCTACTTTAGTTGTTTGTTCTCTTAGATCTCTGCATTCACTAATTAAAGAAGATGGAATAGCAATTGCCCACTCGACTTTACGTTTAGGAGGATGCTGCATTGCTAGTTATTTTATACTATTTATTTCTTTTTCTTCTTTTTCTTTTCTTTTTCTTTACTCTTCCCCTTCTTTCTTGACTCCTCTTTACCCTCCGATTTTTCTACATCAAAGAATATTGATGTCCTCTGTCTTCCGCCCATATTCTCGTTTCTTAGTTAATCTAGTCCTTAATTAACTTTCTTATTCCTTTATCCTCCAGTAAGCTACTTTTCCACGCTTAATTTCCTCAATTAACCCTTCTTTTTCGAGTATTCTTAATACATAGAATACTTGTGAATGGGTTAAGCCTGATCTTTTAACTATTTCCGATGTTGGTAATTCTTTTTCGCTTTTAATTAGCTCGTAAATCGTTTTTTTCCTTTCTTTTACTGCTTCTGTAGTTCTGCGAGGCATGTTGTATATCACGCGGAGACATAATTTATATTTTATGTTTTCACTTACGCTATATTTTCAGTATTAGCTAGAGAATTTTAGAAAAGGATTCTTTAAAATATTTTAGCTTTTGACTAGTCTTCTGAGTAATGGATATGCCTCTAGAGCTCTTTCTTGAGCTATCATTGCCTGATACTGGACTAATATGCCTGCTAAAAGCAGTATACCTATGCCAGAACCTATAACGCCTAGAATGTCGCCTATAACGCTTATTATGGCTACTATGATCGAACTGAGTACTGTTAGTATAGGTATGTATTTTCGCAGTAGATATGCTATTATTTTAGGTGAATGCCTAAATCCGGGTATCTGCATTCCAGCGCTAACTAATTGCTCTGCCTGAGACTTGGGATCCATTCCAGTAAGTTCTACCCACAGTATTCCGAAGAGAATACAGAGCCCTATTGTTATTAGTGAATACAGCAGTACGTGAATAGGGTCTTCTAACACTGAAGTTAATCCACGTGGCGGAGTTATGTAATATATTAGGCAGCCGGGTAGAGGAACTAGTCTTCCTTCTTTAACTTCAAATTTAGCTATTAAGTTAAGCCATGTATTGCTATTGTCCCTATTGAATCGAGACCATAGTACTTGTGAAAACATATAGATATCGGTGTACAGTATGCTAGCAAAGATTAATGGGATTATTGACACATAAAGGAATTTAAGCGGTATTTTAGCTTTAAGGCCCCTGTATTTTGAGAGAGAAACTCCTACTTCGACCTGCATGCTTTCCATGTAAATTACTAGTATGAAGAAAACTATCATCGTAGCGAAGCCGACTATGTCTGGCAGCCCTTTTCTTACTAATACAGTCGAGACAACAGACCAATTTCCTGTATTTGTAGCATTTAATATGGCAACTGTTAACGCTGGAATTACTCCTAGAGGCAATCCGTCAGCAAAGGGACCTATGGGCGAGAATATTTGCCAGAATATTTGCTGAGCAATTCCGGCTGCAATGAATAAGTTTACTCCGCTTCCTATACCCCATCCTTTCTGTATCATCTCGTCCATCAGAATAACTGCAAGGGATGCCATCATTAGTTGGGCAAATATGAGCGCAGCTGATGTAATTGCTAGCACTCCGTAAGCTCCTCCTAGAATGAAAGCTAAAGCCTCTACTGCGGCAAAGACTATTGCTAAAAGTTTCTGCGCCCCGCTAAAGAACGCTCTATCCTCGGGTTTGCTAAGATCTAGTTCCAGAATCTTGCTTCCAACTAGAAGTTCCAATATAATACCGCTTGTAACTATAGGTCCTATGCCGAGTTCTGCTAGTGTTCCTTTTCTAGAAGCTAGTATTATTCTGAAAAAGAATAATTCCTCGTAGCCTCTAGTTCCATAAGGTATTCCGTACAGAGGTACTTCACACATTATTAAGTACACTATCACTACTATGGCTGTCCAGAATAGCTTCTCTCTAAGCGTAACAGGTCTTCGTGGCCTTGGAACTTCAGGCAGAATACTGAATGCTGACCTAATAACGTCTTTTACAGATACAGACATGATATCACCTTTAGCTCGCTGTAATAACTTTGCCTCCAGCTGCTTTAACTTTCTCTATAGCTTTCTCTGACGCCATTCTAACAGATATTACCACAGGTTTGGATATTTTTCCTCCCCCTAGAAGCTTGTTGTATCCTAATTTTCCTAGGTCTACATAGTACTTGTTTTCTTTCATTTCAGCCAACCCCTTTTCCATGAGTGCATCTAGCATAGAGTCTAAGTCCTTGAGATTTATTGCCTTAACTTGAGGTTTTATAGCAGGAGGCTGAGTAAATCCATGTTTACCATACCAGTCTGGCGCATATTTGATAACCCATGTCCACATGTGTTTATGATATCCTGCGTGTCCTCTTCCTCCTCTGCTTCCACTTTTTCTGTGCTGACCTACTCTCCCCCAACCATGAGTTCTCCATCCTCTGAGACTTCTAGATTTTTTCTCCCTTCTGACTACCATTAAATCACCACTAGATTAGGTCTGAAAGTAAGGCTTCATCGGTGCTATATAGCTTTTTCGTAATGTTCACCTTCAGCAGTCAACCTATTTCTCTAAGACATAGCGGAAAATTTATAAAGCTTAACCATAATGTGCCTTAGCTGAGAGTATTTAAGGAAAGGTGGTATTATGAGTGTACTAGACACATGGGTACCTAAAACAAGAGTAGGGAGACTGGTAAAGGAAGGAAAAATAACTTCAATAGACGAGATATTCGAGAGAAACTGGCCCATTAAAGAGGTCGAGATAGTTGATATACTCTTACCAGACCTTAAACATGAAGTACTCAACATAAACTTGGTGCAGCGCCAGACGGATAGCCCGCTTTAAGCGGGCCCGTAAGCTGGCGAAATAAGTAGATTTCAGGCAGTTGTAGCTGTCGGAAACGAGGATGGTTACGTAGGAGTGGGTGTAGGCAAAGCTAAACAAGTAAGACAGGCAATTGAAAAAGCTATCATAGATGCTAAATTAAACATCATTCCTGTAAGAAGAGGATGCGGAAGCTGGGAATGCTTATGCAATACTCCTCACAGCGTGCCCTTTAAAGTCAAAGGAAAATGCGGAAGCGTTGAAATAATTCTAATTCCAGCACCCAAAGGCGTTGGTTTGGTGGCAGGCGAGACTGCAAAAACAGTACTGCGATTAGCTGGAATTAAGGATGTTTGGACACGAACTCGAGGCGAAACGAGAACAACTATTAACTTCGCTAAAGCCACATACGAAGCCTTAAAGAAGACATATGCTATAAAGACCCCAGATAGGTGGTAAACTTTGGGTAAAAGACTAGCTGTTATACGTATAAGGGGAACAGTAGGTGTAAGAAAAGACATAGAGTATACACTAAGGTTACTTAGGCTAGTAAGAAAATTTCACGCAGTAGTAATCGACGATAGACCGGACTACCTTGGTATGCTACAGAAGGTAAAAGACTATGTTACATGGGGAGAAATAGATGCAGAAACACTAGCCGAACTTTTAAGAAAAAGAGGTCGTCTCGTAGGAAATAGAAGACCTACAGACGAAGATGTCAAAAAGTTAGGATATAGCAGTATAGAAGAGTTTGCCGAAGCAGTAATAGAGTTTAAAGCAGAACTGAGCGACATACCTGGACTAAAACCTGTATTTAGGCTACATCCTCCTAAAGGAGGATTTAAGGGAACAATAAAGAGAATGTACGGCGACGGTGGAGAAACAGGGTATAGAGGCAAAGATATTAACGAGCTACTACGAAGAATGATTTAAGAGCTCTTCTTGCTTAATAAACTTTCGTATTTTGAAACAATTTTACTTTTAACCTCTGTAAAGTGACTCACTATATTTTCTGGCCGTAGTCCTCTTTTCAGATACTGAGAAAACTGTCTTTCATATAAGCTAAGATCTTTCTCCAGCAAGTATTTCGCGTAATCTTCTATGTGTTTCCCTGATATTCTATCTTCCGATGGAAGTACTTCAGGAGAACATGGAACTTTAAGTCCGGCATCGAGAGCTCCCTTTATTACAGCAAATACTTTAGACCCCTTTGTCGGTCTATGTAATCCTATATCGGGTATAGCTTCTTCTATTCCTTTAAGTCTAGCCTTATATCCTATTATCAACCCCGTTAAGTATGCTGCAGCAGTATTTGAGCAGTCGCCTAGCCAGCCATATTTTTTAGCTAGTACTTTGGAAGATATACCTACTATTGTCTCATCTCCTTCTGGTTTCGCTTTAACTATTTGTGCTATAATGTATTTGAGAGTTTTTCTTATAACTAATCTTGGTTTGTCGGAGAGTATCATTTTTCTTCTCTTGTAGTAGTTTGTTAGACCTAGTCTTCTTCTGCGGAAGGGTACTTTATAGCGCCCGTTTCGCGCCATAGCTACTACCTCTCAAGCAATTTGTGTTCCTCAATATAAGCTTTTAAGTGAGATAGACTTCTAAAGTATCCTCCTTTAGCTAGACGATAAAGTCTCCTGTAAGTTCTTGGACTAATTTTTCTTCTAGCTCTAAGTTCCTTTAGGTATCGTCTCATAGCTCTGATTTTAGCGACCCATATCTCTTTTTCATCAAATCTAGGTCCTTTTCTCTTTCCTGGTCCTCTTCTCCTGCCTTTTTTCTTCTTTAGGTGCCTGATTCTTGCTCTTACTCTAGAATTACCTTTTTTAGGCTTGACTCTAATAACTCCTTCTTTAATAAGCTTTTTAACTTCTTCTCTTGTGATTACTGTGACTAGCTCATTATGTTTAGTAGGGTCAATCCATATTCTTGATACACCTACTCCCAATATTTCTGACGCTAACCTTTTTAGATGATCAACAGACACTACTCCTCACCTCATAACTGAGGATTTAATATTTTTATATTTCGTTTTTTAGCCTCTTCAATTATTTCCATTCTTTTTCTTTTACCAACAGTAGACGCTATTCTAATAGCTTCTCTATCAGGATCTATGTAGTCCAAATCTTTAACGTTATATACAATGACATCCCTGAAGCCCGAAGGATGATATCCTCTAACCCTTTTAGGTCCTCTGTATCCGATTTTTACTCTCGGCGGATAACCTTTAACTTGTAATCGTATTTTGTTGTCTAAGCCTTTAGGTCTCCTCCAAGAGTCTCCTATACGCTTAAATCTCCATGCATCCATACGCATGAATCGAGGTAGTTTATTCTTGAGCTGCCTGCGGATAATTAGCATTTTCTTTTCTAACGGTGTAAGCTTAGGTTTCACCTTTACTAACTCCTCAACGTTTTCACTCATTTTCTCCACCACCTATATTAATAAACATAAGCTACTAAGACTCCACCAATACCTAACTTTTTAGCCTCTTTGTGAGTCATTACGCCTTTAGACGTCGACACTATAAGTACTCCCATGTTTCTTGCAGGGAGATACTTTTCTTCCCATTCTTCAAATTCATTTTTCTTTACAGGAAATCTTGGTTTAATAACTCCGCACTTATTAATTCGACCTAAAAGTTGTACTCTTAGCTTACCAGACCTACCATCATCTATGTATTCTATTTCGCCGATATATCCTTCTTTCTGCATTACTCTTAGTACCTGAGCTATGAACTTTGAAGCCGGATATATTATACACTCCTTATGCCCTCTTGCTTCATTGTTCACTATTGTTGCCAACGCATTTGCGAGAGTATCCATGAGCACCATTGTTCTTCCTCCTCAATCACCATCATGTCCTCTATAAATTTTTCTACATATACTTCTTGAAACCTATTTGCTCGGCTACTTCTCTAAAACATCTTCTACATAGGTTTAAGCCATACATTCTAATTAAAGCTTCATGAGTCCCGCAGCGCCTACATCTTCTTGAACCTTTTCCATATTTTCTTATTTTAGGTGAACGAATTTTACCCATATTTCCTCACCTCTTACGAGATCTTACAACAGTAACTCCTAACACCTTTTCTAAAAACTCTATTGCTTCTTCTTTTGCTACATAGTGATTCTTTCCTATCGAAGATTTTCTCCTTTTTCTTCTAGCAACTCTGAAGCCCGGTCTTTCAAGCGAAATACAGACGTCAAATCCGAAGATTCCTACCATAGGATCATACTTTACTCCTGGTAGAAGTATATGTTCTTTGACTCCAAAGCATATATTGCCTCTGTCGTCTATGCTACTCTCCTTTATTTTGTAGTCGATTACAGGAAGTACTTTCTCTAAGAATTTTAGTGCTTTTTCTCCTCTTAGTGTGACTACACAAGCTATATTTTCTCCCTTCTTTATTCCGAATTCCTTTATTGTTCTTTTAGCTTTTCGAAGAGACGGCTTTTGACCTGTAATCTCTTCTAACACCATTGCTGCCTTCATTAGTCGTTCTCCAGATTCCCCTACGGCCATGTTTACTACAACCTTACTTAGAATGATACTTCTCATCACAGGTTCTTTTGCAAGAACCCAAGGTTTGTTTAGCATATAGCTTTGCGCCATATTACTTCACCTCGAAAACGCTTATTTCTGGTTTTTCATCACCTATTAAAAATACATAGTCCATTATAGTTCTTAATTCCTCTCCATTATCTGTTTCAAGTGAAACAATAGCCCTTGACTTCTTAAAGACTTGAATTACTTCCTTTATTCTTCCCACTCTTCCTACGTTGTTGCCTCCTATAATTATCGCGTACTTACCTTTCTCGAACTTGAAGTGTCCAAGTAGTTCTTGTCTAGGTATACTTATCTTAATTGTGTCGTACGTCTTATAGACATCTTCTTCAGGATTTCTTGGATTAGATACTCTAATTAAATGGTTCCTACCATCATGAAGATTTAGCTGAATGTGCCCTCCTTTAACTGTTGTTTTATTTTCTATTCTGCATAGTTTAAAGCCGGCTTTCTCTTTAGATATTGGTAGTAAGTCGAGGAATTTAACAGGATGGGGCATTACTCTGAAGTATTCTTCCGTGGGAACTATTTCAATCACATCCATTAATCCTATGGGGAACTTGTAGTCTCTACGTACCTTTCCATCGACTTTAACTTTGCCTTCTCCTAGAATCATTCTTGCTTCACGCATAGTTTTGGCATACTTTAAGTAGTCTCGGATTACTATTCCAAGTGGAATACAGCGATCTATGGGGTGAGGGCCTGGACTAGGCTTTACTGTCCAGTGATACTCTTTCCTAAGTATCTTCCAGAACCATGGAGCTGCATGACGGGTTAAATGCCTAGAGGTCATACTCCCACCTTCTTTCTTTCAATTATTCTTTTTCTGTAGGAATCCGATAAATCAAGTTTTGTTATCATGACTTTAGATGGATGAATAGGTACATGCACTGTAGTTCCGTCTGCTTTCTGTCTAGTTGCTCCCTCTACGTAAATTCTTCTTTTCTTTAAGCTTACTCTGATAACTTTGCCTTCATGGCCAGCGTAGTCTCCTCTTAGTATTAAGACAGCATCTCCTTTTCTAACAGGAAGTCTTTTGATACCTAGTTCTTTTCGTAGAGGCTCAGCTAGCTTTGCTGTTATGTCTTTTTGCCTTTTGTGAAGTGGTGCATTGAAGTAAAGATATCTCTGTTTACGAGGTTGCTTAGGTGAGCGCCCCATAACGTAACCTCCTTTCAAAGGATAAAAGCTAGTTAATAAGGTTTGCCGTGTATAAAACATTCATTAAGATAAATTACCATAGATACATCTAGTTATACTACATGCTTTACAATATTATGTAATAAAATATCAAAAATACTTAAATTAGCGTTTATTCTCCTTTTTCTGCCAGTCTCTTCTTATAATCCTCTTTTATTTTATTCCAATCTATATGTTTCTGGACTATTGTTTTTAAGTGCTCTCTGAGTATCTTCAATGCTTTCTCTCGTCCGAGCCTAGCTGCATTCCATGTAACAAATGGCGGGTAAAAGGTTGCAGACTCTATCTTAACATTGTCGTCCTCCACTTTGAACTTAATGTAGCCTAGTTCTCTTAAATAGCATGTATCGTTTGGACATAGTATATCTATTTCATTTAGCTCTTTCTTTAAGAAAAGCAGTTTATAGTCAGACGGTTGCTCTATAATTCTACCACATGGACACTGTATTTTTTCTTCCTGAGGCTCGTTCGTGCTCAAACGTACCACCTAACCATTTTTACTACTCACCACCTATAATTTTAACTTTTTCGCTTATCTAATCTTACACATTAATAGCATACAATAACTTAGGTAACTGTCTCTGCTTTTTTACATTAATATTCGAAAATTTCATTATATTAATTTCCAAACAATACATTTTTACAAGAAAAATAAAATACTTGTTTAAAAGTTCTAGAAAGTGCGCCGGCCGGGATTCGAACCCGGGTTCGCCGGCTTTCTTCACGCATTATAGCGTGTGGGAGGCCGGCATCCTACCAGGCTAGACCACCGGCGCAATTTATCATTACTCAATTGAAGATATATATTTGTCGCCTTTCACGAACAGCAATAGAAATAAATGTTCTTAAACCATATCTATGAAGTGGTACTTCAAAAGAAAAAACGCTGTGCTGCTCTACTTACTGTTAAACCGGGTAAGGAAAATAGAGCACTACAAGACATAAAGGATCTCGTGTTTCCTTATGATCCCTCTATTCAGTTAATTAAAACAAAGTACAGCGGACTATTGCTGCTTTTTACCGACCTTGAGAAAGAGGAAATACTACGTCTTTTGTCTTCTGTACCGCTACCGTTTCTAATTAAAACTACTGTATTCGATAAATATGCTCTCGATTCAAAAGAATACAATGATATAATATTATATGTAAAAGAGAGATTATTAAAATTTAAGTCAGATGAATATGTTGTATTAACTAAATTAAATATTAGAGGAAATAATAATAAAATATTAGCTTTAACTAGAACCGTTAACTCTATTCTAAATATACCGCACAAAAAGGAAAATATACGTAAAACAATAGTAGTAAAAATAGATGTTATAGACAACTTTGTAGGTTTAAATATTGATATGACTTAGCGATTGCTTAATTTTATTATCTATAGTGTTCCCGCCCTAGTTAGCGATAGGAATAAATACTTTCAATAAAAGTATTGAGGTAGAGTGAAAGTAAATGTCGCTGGAAAAAATACTCTTTGGTGAGGGAAAAATAATTAGACGCGAAGAGGCTTTAATACCTTCGTCAAAATTTATTCCACGTAGACTTCCGTGTAGAGAAAAGCAGCTAGAAAAAATAGGAATATTGTTTAGAGACATTCTACGAACTAAGGGCTCTGTGTATGTTAGATGTGTCCTAGAAGGTCCTGTGGGTACAGGAAAAACCATTGTTTCACAATATTTTGGAAAGAAAATAGAGGAAGCAGCCAAGAAGTATGGAATGAACTTACGTTACGTACATGTTAACTGTCCTAATAATCCCTCTCTCTTTAAAATAATGAAAAAGATTGCAGAAAAATTAGGACTTTCAGTACCCAAACGCGGCTTATCAGCTCAAGAAATTATGCATCATGTATGGGAAACTTTAGTAGAACAAAATACTTACATAATAGTAGCTCTCGACGATGCAGATTTATTAATTAAAAGAAATAGAGCCAGCAGCAGAGAAATTTTCTACAATTTACTCAGAATATCAGATGAATACTTTGATACAAAACAGCATGTAAATTATATAATTATAGTAAAAGAAATAAGCACACTATATTCTTTTGACGAAAGTATAACAAGTATGCTTTTACACAATATTATCAAGTTTCCTCCATATAGTAGTGAAGAAATAAAAGAAATTTTAGCCGAAAGAGTCTATGAAGAAAAAGCTGTTGTTGAAAATAGTGTTTCAGAAGAGATTTTAGATATGATAAGCGAATACATAGGTTACGATAGAGGGGGAACTGGAAACGCTAGACATGCATTAGAAATATTGTATTTAGCTTGTAAAAATGCTGAAATGCGGGGCGATACAAAAGTAACAGTAAATGATGTTAGACACGCCGCAAGTAAAGTGTGTTTAAGTCTCTCTATAGACGATATAAGAGGCTTAACATTACACGAAATACTTCTCTTGCTAGCTATTACGCGTATTTTTAAATACTCCGACAAGGAGTATGTAAAAATAGGTGATGTTGAAAAAATGTATCACGTAGTATGCGAAGAATATTCAGAGAAACCTAGAGGTCATACACAAGTATGGGAATATGTTAAAAGATTAAGTAATATGAGGTTAATAAATGCAAGATTATCGGGTGTGGGTGTAAGAGGAAAAACTACTCTGATATCGCTAGTATACCCTCCTGAAGACCTTGAGCATATTTTGGTCGAATATCTTAAAAATAGGCGCTTGTACGAGGAATACTAGCTTGCATGCATTCTGATTATTTCTCTAAATGTTCTTTCGCTTATTCCGAGCCACTTTAGTATTTTTCGGCCCTGCTCTTTATTTGCCTCGTAGATGACTATTATATAGGGCAATATCTCTATATTTGCTTTAGATCTTGATACATGACACTTATTTCTAATTGTATCTAGTACTGCATTTAATTTTTCTCTATATTCCTTTGATTTAGACAATATTTTCAGTTTTTCGGGAAATGAGTATTTAACAAACTTTAGCCGCGGCTTACTGCGGATTAAAGAAACTCCCATAGTCATTAATTCTAGAGCATAAGGCAAAAGCGACCAATTTTGCGTTTTCTTGATTCTACCCATTATCATATCTGCTTTAGACAACCTATCATAGGCTTCTGCTAAAGCTTCGAGAGTTGTATACTGATACGGCAAATTTTCGTGAATATACTGGATGAACATTTCATAGTCGAATGAAGGGTTAAGTGTAACAGCTTTTGCGTCAATGCACTTCTTAGCGAAAAAGACCTGTCTTACCATGTCGAACATCGACACTTGATGACTTCTTTCTCCAAGTAGCTTTATATCTTCTAGGGTTACTACTTTCTTGCCCTGAGCGATTGCCTGTAAATCATTGATACACGCCCTAAGATCCCCCTTATTTCTCTTAATAATTGCTTTTAATACTTCATCACTAACTTTTACCCCTTCTTTTTCACATATTTTTCTAAGGACTCTTATTTGCAAGTATGCCGGAATAGGCTTAAATTCTATTAAAATACATTTGCCTCTTAAAGATTTGAGCTTGGGGTCCCATGGATCATTTGCAGTAAGAACTACAGGAACTTTAGTTTCGTTTAATAGTGATTCTATTGCACTAAGTGCTCCAATGTCTTCTCTAAGATTTATGCCGTCTACTTCGTCTAGAAGAACTATTTTTCCGCGATAACCGAAAAGACTTTTTTCCTTAATAGAGGTTTTTATTATTCTGTTTAAAGCTTTCGCTGTTCTTACATCACTTGCATTCATTTCTATTACTTCTAAATTAAATTCTTCAGCAGCCGCATGCACCAATGTAGTTTTACCGCAACCTGGGGGACCATAAAACAGCGCTCCTCTTTTTTCGGGTATTTTTCCACTGAGCCATATTTTTAGCCATTTAATGAACTTTTCTTTAGCTTCGTTATTACCTACTACTTCACTAACTCTTCGTGGCCTGTATTTTTCAGTCCATAAAGTCTGCGCCATTAGTCATCCCCGAATCGTGTTCACTTAGACTTTGTTTACAGATACTTTTTCCCGAGTAGCGCCATCTTAGCTAAGAACGCGCTAAGCTGTATCTCTTCATCAGCTCCTTCTACTAGTCTAAAATTAATTTCGCCGGCCAGATCTACTAGCTCTACTTTAGCTTCTTCAGGTAAGCCTAATTCAGATCTAGGATTAAGTATTTCTCGGTGAATTAGCTTAAGTATATCTAGCCCTGATAAGCCATAGTAGGCCATAAGTTCTCTTAGCTTACCTCTAGCCTTAATGAAATTGCCCGTCAGTGCTAGCTTAATAAGTTCTCTGATTTCTTTAGGTGACACTTTTCCTACAACTTTGTATACGGCTTGCTCATCTACAACATCTCCTAAGGCGGCCGCTGCCTGAAGAGTATTAATAGCTCTTCTCAGATCCCCACCACTTACTTCCCATATTGCCTCTAATCCATCTTCGGTTATCTTCACGCCTTCTTGCTCACAAATATGCTTTATTCTAGCAAGCACATCCTCCTTTTTGAGTGGCTGAAATCTGAAAATAGCGCATCGTGACTGAATAGGCTCAATTATTTTCGACGGGTAGTTAGCAATTAAACAGAATCTAGCTGTACGAGAGTACATTTCCATCATTCTTCTGAGTGCCTGCTGGGCATCACTGGTCATGTTGTCTGCTTCATCGAGTATTATTAGCTTAAACGGAACTTCTCCTAAAGCCACTGTACGCGCATAATCCTTTACTCTCTCTCTAATAACTTGTATTCCTCTTTCATCAGACGCGTTAAGCTCTAAGACATTCGCTCTCCAGTTTTCTCCGTAAAGCTCTCTTGCTAAACACAAAGCTGCTGTAGTTTTTCCTGTACCGGGTGGTCCAGCAAAGAGTAAGTGAGGTAAGCTTTTTTCTCGAACAAACTTCTTAAGTCTTTCAACTACTTCCTTCTGGTTAATCATTTCATCTAGTCTCTTAGGACGATACTTTTCAACCCATAATTCTAGCTTATCTTCTGTGCTCAAGTTAACCCCTTTTAACACATTTATACTGACGTATATACTTTTGCCGCTAAAAACAACGTGATAATACAGAAATAATATTATTAGACTCTCAAAGAAACTAGATAACTACTAAAAACTGTTATCTAGATGCTAATGCTATACGCTCTATTTCTTCCTTCTTTCTTACTGCATAACTTGATGGATCATTATTAGCTGCATTAATTATTTCGTCTGCTAGACACTCTTCTATAGTTTTGGGATTGTTAAATGCAGCTAGTCTAGCTCCTTCACTTATAAATCTTAGAGCCAAGTCTACTCTTCTTTGAGGCGCCACATCAACAGATACATGGTAAAGTATTCCTCCGTAAATAATTCTTGTTGTTTCTTCTCTTGGTGCAGCGTTTTCTATAGCTCTTACAAGGACTTGTATTGGATTCTCTCCCGTTTTTAAGTATATGATATCAAATGCTCTTTTAACAATGTTTACTGCCATATGTTTCTTTCCAGCATTTCTTCCAGGCCTCATTAACTGGTTTACTAGTCGTTCCACTATGTTTACTTTAGACTTAGCGAACCTCCTTTTAGCATGTCTGCCTTCGCTGTGAGGTATGAATACTGGGTCTAAGCATATATACTGCTTTAAGCCTGGGTCTCTTACTTCGATGTTCTTGAATGACCATTTTCCAAACAATTTGATTTCTTTTCCATCGAGAGTTTGCTCAACCATATTCTTACAGCCTTTCTTTTCGTGACTTAAAAGTTTTATCCCTTAGTCACAGCTATAGGTACTAATCGAACCACTTTTGTGGCTATTCCAACTCTATGACTTACTTCAGCAACTCTGTCAACATCCTTGTAAGCTCCTGGTGCTTCTTCAGCAACCACTCTGATGTTTGCTGCTCTTACTAGAATTCCCCGCTTTTCTAGCTCCGCCTTAACTTTAGAGCCCCAGTAACGCCTTATTGCTGCCTGTCTGCTTAAGAATCTTCCAGCACCATGAGCAGTACTTCCGAAAGTTATTTCCATGGCACGTGGAGTTCCTACGAGAGCATATGATGCTGTACCCATCGATCCTGGTATCAAGACAGGCTGCCCAATGTTTTTGTACTTTGCTGGAATATCAGGGTGTCCAGGAGGAAACGCCCTTGTCGCACCCTTTCTATGAACTATTACTTTTTTAGTAGCACCGTCGATTTTATGGTATTCTATTTTAGCAATATTGTGAGCAACATCATAAACTAGCTGCAGTCCGAGTTCGTCTGCTTTTTTCTTAAATACTTTCTCGAAAGCCTGTCTAGTCCAGTGAAGTATGCACTGTCTATTAGCCCAAGCGAAGTTACAGGCGCAGCTCATTGCTGCAAAATAGTCCTCTGCTTCCTTGCTTTTTACAGGAGCGCAAGCAAGCTCTCTATCGGGAGGCCTTATTCCATACTTTCTCATAGCGTGCTCCATCACTCTCAAATAGTCGCTACATACTTGATGCCCGAAACCTCTACTTCCAGTATGTATCATTACTGTTACTTGTCCTTCTTCATATATTCCCATTTCTTTAGCTGCTTTAGGATCGTATATTTTGTCTACCACCTGTATCTCAAGGAAATGATTTCCGCTTCCTAGCGTTCCTAGTTGTCCTGAACCTCTCTGCTTAGCGCGCTCTGAAACTTTATCGGGGTTTGCTGTCTTCATACATCCTTTTTCTTCGCAGAATTCCGCGTCTTCTGGCCATCCATAGCCATGTTTAATAGCCCAACCTACTCCTTCGCTCAGAACATTATCTAATTCACTTGTCGAAAGCCTTATTTTACCTCTTACACCTACACCTGAAGGTACTAAGGAGAAAATAGTGTCTATAAGCTCTTTTAGTACAGGTTTTACATCTTTTATCGTTAGGTCTGTTCGCACAAGTCTTACTCCGCAGTTAATATCGTATCCAACTCCTCCTGGACTAATTACACCTTCTTCAGCATCTATTGCAGCGACTCCACCTATTGGAAAACCGTATCCCTGATGAGCATCTGGTAGAGCTATAGCATATTTATAGATTCCAGGTAAGTGAGCAACGTTTGCACATTGTACTAACGTGAGGTCACTCTTCATTTTCTGTAGAAGATAATCATCTGCGAAGATCCTTCCAGGAACTCTCATTCCAGGCTTATATGACTTAGGAATTTCCCATACGTAGTCTCCTAGCTTAATTAAAGGAACATTAACAGACATTATCTTCACCCTCTAGCACATTTCTTAGAAGTCTTATTTATAAAAACTTTACTTGTCCTAAACAACTACAGAAGAACTTTCTATGCCATAGATCTGGCGCACTATATATCTAAGACAAACTTGACCACATACTTTCCATTTTCTTCACTAATTTCCATTAATGAATAAGTAACTGCCTTTACTAGAGTTCTTTGTTCGTGTTTTTGCGGATCAAAGGGTTCTCCCCAAGCTTCAGCTGTGAGTATAAAGGTATCGTTCTTCTTAGATATGCTTTGAACACGTATTTTTGAAAAAACTAAATTCTTTACTTCAAAAAGATAGAGCAATTCTTCAAGCCAATTATATAGAAGAGACTGCTTATCAAAGCCCTCAACTTCAATTTTTTCACATACCTTAGAGTCAACTTTGCTTGTATCTGTCATCACTTCAAAAAGAGCTACTCCCGCATTAGCGTATGCCTCTTCAAGTGTTCTTCCATAAGCCGCTATATATACGTCGGCAGTATGCTCAAGAAACTTAAATCTCTTAAAATTCTCATTTTTAGTCATTGTCTCCCCCATGTAACAAATATTGGCGCCGGGGGTGGGATTTGAACCCACGCGGCCCATAGGGCCATCGGCTCTCCAGGCCGACGCCTTAGACCACTCGGCCACCCCGGCATCCTAAACCTATATTATCTGACACTTAAATCTTTCTCTTAAAAGGCAGTAAACACTTACCATAGTGTCAGCTTACAAAGCTAAGAAAAAATCGAATACAAGAATAGTAAATTTAAAAGACGGAGTACCCAGAGTTGGATAAATAATACTATCTCATTTCAAGTTCTACGTGCACTGACTCTGGTATTTTTATTCTCATTAATTGACGTATTGCACGCTCGTCAGCATCCATATCAATTATTCTTTTATGGATTCTCATCTCCCACTTATCGAAAGTATGAGTGCCCTGACCCGATGGAGCTCTTCTAACGGTAACTACAAGTCTTTTTGTAGGTAGCGGTATAGGCCCTCGTATTCTTACGCCTGTTTTCTGGGCAACTCTCTTGATTTCTTCGCAGACTTCATTTAAGTCTCTAGGCGAAGTTCCGTACAGTTTTATTCTAACTATTCTGGGCACTGAATAACCCCCGGTAGGATATTTTATGTTACTTTCCTATTTTAGCTGGTTTTACATCGATGACTGTTCCTGCAGCTACTGTTCTACCAGAGTCTCTTATAGCGAACCTGCCTAATGGTGGGAACTCAGAGTATTTTTCTACTACCACTGGTTTTAGTGGCTTTAGCTTAACGATAGCAGCATCTCCTTGCCTTAGGTAAGATGGATGATCCTCTACAGTGGCGCCTGTTCTGGGATCTAGCTTCTTAACTAATTCGGCAAATCTTACAGGTACAGTGGCTGTGTGTATGTGTAATACTGGTGTATAGCCTGCGCCTATTGCTGTCGGGTGGTATAGTACGAAGATTCTTGCTACAAACTCTTCTGCTACCGTAGGCGATGAAGTTGGATGACCGCATACGTCGCCTCTTCTTAATTCGTCTCTCGCAATACCTTTAACGTTGAATCCTATGTTGTCACCGGGCATTGCTTTCTCGATTCTTACGTGGTGTGTTTCTATAGACTTTACTTCACCCTTCTTGTTTGGTGGCATGAAGACCACTACATCACCTACCTTAAGTATTCCTGTCTCAACACGTCCAACAGGAACTGTGCCTACTCCTGTAATTGAATATACATCCTGGATTGGTATTCTTAGAGGCTTGTCTACTGGTCGTGGAGGAACTTCGAATGTGTCAAGTGCTTCGATTAGTGTAGGTCCCTTGTACCATGGCATGTTGGGGCTTGGTTTAATTAAGTTGTCTCCATAGTAAGCGGAGACTGGTACAAATGGTATTTTATCTACTTTGTATCCGACCATTCTGAGAAGCTTACTTACTCCTTGTTTTACTTCTTCGTAGCGCTCTTGGCTCCAGTTCACTGTGTCCATCTTGTTGATTGCTACAACTAGCTGGTTAATACCCATCGTTTTAGCTAAGAATATGTGCTCTCTAGTTTGTCCTGCAGGACCTGTACCGGCTTCATATTCTCCTTGCTTAGCTGAAACTACTAATATGGCACAGTCTGCCTGAGAAGCTCCAGTTACCATGTTTTTAACAAAGTCTCTATGGCCTGGACAATCAATTAATGTGAAGAAGAATTTCTTTGTCTCGAACTTGAAAAATGATAAGTCAATGGTCATGTCACGCTCTCTTTCCTCCTTGTATGTATCTAGAATCCATGCCCACTTAGCAAACTCTTTTCCAGATTTTTTAGCTAGCTCCTCTAGTTCTTTGATTTTTCTTTCGTCAACGTGTCCTGTTAGGAAGAGTAGGTGACCTGTTAGTGTAGACTTACCGTGGTCTACGTGACCTATTATTACTAAGTTTAAGTGAGGTTTTTCAGAGGACATACTTCTCACCCACTGCGAACAGACATTACCTTAGCTCCTATTTAAACTTTCCCCATGAGATTAAAGCTTAAAAAGAAAATCTCGATAGTTACGATTAGACAACTAAGCAATTAAGAGAGGTGTAGACAATGGATATCTGGTCTCTCTACTTCGCAATAATAGAAGCTCTCAGAAACATGCTCCTGCCTCTGTATACTTCATCGTATCCATTATTCTTACTTGCATTAACACTTTTCATGACAACATTTATACTATTAACAATAATACTAAATATATTACTAGTCAACTATAAGAAAATATCATATTTAACACAAGAGATAATTGCTTGGGAAAAAGCAAAGGAAAGGGCTATAAAAACAAAAAATAGAAAGCTTTATAATAAGATTATGAGACAAAAAACTAGAATAAGTAATATTAAAACCGAAATGGAAAAAGAAAAAATGAAAGGCTATATAATAAGCGCAATAGTATGGATTATTTCATTTAAAATACTAACAGATATATTTACTAACGTAAACATTATATATGCACCATTTCTAGGACGCCCAATAAATGTAACTTACTACTTTATATTAATAAGCATATGGCTATACCCTATGATAACATATTTAATGCAGAGTAAAATATTAAAGATAAAACTATTATAAACTATTCATCGTCCTTTTACACAATAGACACATAAGCCGGAGAGAAATATTTAAAATATAGTACCTATATCCTCTTTGAAGACCCATGCCGAGACCTGCTCTAAGGAGCAGGAGTCTTAGGAGAGTAAAGGTAAGAACTCCTGGAGGCCGCACTGCAATACATTATGAGAAGAGAAAACATAATGTTCCGAAGTGTGCCATATGTAAGAAACCATTACGGGGCGTAGGCAAATTAACAGCAAGAGAAGAAAGAAAGGGCGTTCGTATGCCTACCAGACCTTTTGGTGGCTACCTATGTCACTTATGTCTGGAAAAAGCTCTCAAGAAAGCCATAAGGGGAATTTAAGAAATCTAGTAATAGCAATAAGCGGATCCCCTGGCTCTGGAAAAAGTACATGCGCGAAAATCTTAGCTAAGAAATATGGATTAAGATATATTTCTGCAGGAAAGCTTTTCAGAGAACTGGCCAAGAAAAAGGGTATCAGTACAGAAGATCTCCATAAATTAGCTGAAAAGAACTATGAAATCGACAAATACATTGACAATAGATCTCTTGAAGAAGCTAAAAAAGGTTATGCAGTAATAGAAGGCCATCTAACTGCATGGATATTAAAAGATATAGCAGATGTAAAAATATATTTAAAAGCATCACTTGAAGAAAGAGCAAAAAGAATTTCTCAGAGAGATAAAATTCCTATAGATAAAGCATTAAAAGAAATATTATTTAGAGAAAAATCAAATAAAGAAAGATTTAAGAAAATATACAACATAGATACAGATGATTTAAGTATATTTGATCTTATTATTGATACAACAAGAATATCACCGTATACTGTAGTTAAAATAATCTCTATATACATAGATTCATTAAATATCGAGAAGTGAAGATAAAACAAAAACAAGTAACGTTACTATTGGTTAATTTAAATACAATTCCTTTATATAAAATACTATAACAGTATTTAAAACAACTTGCTTATCGAGACCACAACATCTTTAATAGTAAAATTTAATTATATGCAAAAAGTCTTCTTAGAGGATCCGATATGACTGCGTTTTCAATAGGAAGAATCTGCGTAAAACTAAGAGGGCGTGAAGCAGGAAGAAAGTGTGTTATCGTCGATATAATAGACGACAGATTTGTACTAGTAACAGGACCTAAAGAAATTAGTGGTGTAAAGCGTAGACGTGCAAACGTTAAACATTTAGAGCCTACAAAATACAAAATAAATATTCAGAGAAATGCATCAGACGAGGAAGTAAAGAAAGCATTAGAAGAAGCGGGTCTAATAGACTTCATGCGGGAAAATGTAGCTCCTAAGCTATCTATATAATTTTTCTAAAGATTCAAGGTACAGCAACGAATTTATAGTAGAATTAAATTTCGATCTTTATGACATTTATCCGTGAAAGAGAGGTACTTATACGAGACGAAGAAGAAACGGATCCAAGATATGGAAAACCGCCAAGCGAGCGTACTGTTGAAGAACTTCTTGAACTGGGAGTTATTAACTTAGATAAACCTAGAGGTCCATCAAGCCACGAGGTAACTGCATGGGTAAAGAAGATACTCAATGTTCCTAAAGCTGGTCATGCTGGAACCCTAGAGCCCCTTTAGGGGGCGGGGATACCCTAAAGTCTCAGGTGTCCTTCCTGTAGCATTAAACAGAGCTACTAGAGTTTTAGCAGCTGTTATGAAAGCACCCAAAGAGTATGTGTGCGTAATGAAACTTCATGGAGAGGTGAGTGAAGAAGATCTAAAAAATGTAGTAAGCGAGTTTATAGGACCTATTTATCAACGTCCTCCTCTCCGGTCTGCTGTTAAAAGAGTAATTAGAGTGCGTAGAGTCTACTTAATAGAAATATTGGAAATAAAAATGCCCTATGTCCTTATGAAAATAAGCTGTGAAGCAGGAACATACATACGCAAACTAGTTCACGATATAGGTGTTGTACTTGGATGCGGGGCACATATGCAGGAACTCAGACGAATACGTGCAGGTCCCTTTTCTGAAGAAGAAAACCTCGCTACACTACACGATGTAAAGGACGCCTACGATGAGTGGAAAGAATCTGGGGACTCAAGACTTCTTAAGGAAGTAATTTTACCCGTTGAAAAAGCTGTTGAGCATTTACCCCATATAGTGATTAGAGATAGTGCAGTGGATGCCATTTGTCATGGAGCTCAATTAGCTGTGCCCGGAATACTACGTGTAGAAACAGGCATTAAGGTAGGAACACTGGTAGCAATATTTACTCAGAAAGGAGAATTAGTGGCTATAGGAAAAGCTTTGATGAGAAGCGAAGAAATGGCTAGCTCAAGGAGAGGAATAGCTGTTAAACCTACATGCGTAGTTATGAAACCTGGCACATATCCTCCCATGTGGAAATCTAAATCTAGCAAATAGTAAGTAGCAAAGAGTAAGAAATATATTTCGCAATAAAAAGAATAAAGACGCCGGGGTGGCCGAGTGGTCTAAGGCGTCGGCCTTGAGACCTCGCGTAGAGAAAGCCGATGGCCCTATGGGCCGCGTGGGTTCAAATCCCACCCCCGGCGCAAAATCCGTCTTATTTTGAGTAAAACTTATAAACTGTAATGCAAGGAAAATGAGAGATAATAATAGACTATCTGAAGTGAAGGAATATGAGCCAGGAATTTAAGTATATAGTAAGAATCGCGGATAAAGATCTTCCAGGAGACCAAAACCTTCCTTATGCACTTGCAAAAATAAAAGGTATAGGCGTAAACACAGCGATGGCTATATGCAGATATCTGGGCTTATCACCTTATACTAAGCTAGGCACTCTTTCAGCTGAACAGATTAAAAAGATAGACGAACTAGTTAGAGACTTAACTAAAATAAATCCCCCAAGGTGGTTCGTCAATAGACCAAGAGATCTCTTCACTGGAGAAGACAGGCACTTAGTGGGTTCAGATCTTATCATCGCTGTAAAAGGAGATATAGAGTTCTTAAAGAAAATTAAATGCTGGAGAGGTATTAGACACGCTCTTGGACTCAAAGTCAGAGGACAATGCACTAGAACTACTGGTAGAACCGGAATTACTGTTGGAGTTAAAAGACGTAAGAAGTAAGGGGGATATATATGGGAGACCCTAAAAGACCTAAGAAAAAGTGGGAAGGTCCGTTTCACCCTTGGAGAAAAGATATTTTAATGCAGGAACTCGAGCTCGTAGGAAAATATGGCTTACGAAATAAGAGAGAACTCTGGATAGCAAAGACTATCCTCAGAAAGATTAGAGCAAATGCTAGACGTCTCTTAGCTCTTCCAGAGGAAGAAAGAAAAGTTCGTGAAAAAGAACTCATAAATAGACTGTACAAAATGGGCCTTCTCCCATCTCCAGAAGCAACACTAGATGATGTACTTAATTTAACTGTCGAAAATATTCTCGATAGAAGGCTTCAAACCATAGTCTACAATAAAGGTTTGGCAAAAACAATATACCAGGCAAGGCAATTAATAGTACACGGTCATATTGTGATAGGCGATAGAAGAGTTAGAAGTCCAGGTCATCTTGTTTCCATTGAAGAAGAAAACTTAGTAGACCTTCATCCTAATTCTCCCTTTAGAAAAATGTTAGAAGAAGCTAAAGGTGAGGCGGCATGAGCGGAGAAGGCTTAATTGAAAGAGTCAAAAAGGAGAAATGGGGTATTGCACATATATACGCAAGCTTTAATAATACAATTATCATCATCACCGACTTAACAGGCGCTGAAACTATTGCACGGGCTAGTGGAGGAATGGTAGCTAGAGCTGATAGAGACAAACCAAGCCCCTGGGCAGCAATGCAAGCTGCCATGAGAGCTGCTCAAGAAGCCTTAGCTAAAGGTATAGTAGGCGTCCACGTAAAGGTCAGAGCCCCCGGTGGATATGGATCAAAAACTCCTGGCCCCGGAGCAGGTCCAGCGATTCGAGCATTAGTACGCGCAGGTCTACTTGTAGATAGAATAGAGGACATAACACCAACTCCAACAGATAGTATAAGAAAACCTGGCGGAAGAAGAGGAAGAAGAGTCTAAATACTTTACTCAAAAATTATACTTGCGTATCCTACTACTGCGCTTTTATCTCCAGTAACATCACCTGAAGTCGCGTACTTTAAAAGTCTTATATTGTGTTTTTTAAGACCTTCAGCCAAAATCATTACTGTCATTATAGGCCCTACTCCGCATATACTCACATCATTTTCTATAACATAGTTGTAAAAGTCGTTTATTTTAAGCTCTTTAATCAAATTTATTGCTTTCATATCTTTTACAAGAGCCTTTTCATAAGGCTCATAGTGCGAAAAGTCACTACTCGCTATTACAGCAAAGACCTTATCTCTGTATTTTTTAATAATGGCTTTTATAGCATTTGCTATGTCTTCTGCTGCTTCAGGTGCTTGAAATCTCATAGCTATAGGTATTATCTTGAAACTACCTTCAGGGTATATGTACTGGAGGAAAGGTATCTGAACTTCTATTGAGTGCTCATACATATGTGCTAAATTATCGACTTCTAATAGGCTTGCTGAAGCCACTAGTTCTTTAATAGCGTCTTTATCGAGCTCTACTTCACCTAATGGTGTTCTCCAAGCATCTTCATTCGATACCGCTAAAGCTGAACCTACACCATGATGATTCGGTCCAATTATGATCACTGTATCAACTGTTCCAATTTCAGCAAATCTATAGTACCCATAGCTAGCTACAGGTCCTGAGTACATGTATCCTGCATGAGGACTTACCAAAAGTAGTGTAGTTTCAGCTCTTCTTTGAGGTCTTGGAGGTATTTTTCCAACTCCTATTTTATGGAGAAAACACTCTTCAATTTGCTTTCTGAGCCCTGAAGGATCACTTTCATAGAAATATCCAGCTACAGCAGGTGATCTAACGTTTCTCACAAAATACTTTTACACGTACTTGTTAAAAATTATTCCTGTACTGTTGGGACTTTAGCTTCGAAGTCTTCAGGCGTCTCTGCTAACGTTGCACTAGGCGGGAGTTCTCCACGTTCACGAAGAACCTGAACTGTTAGTAGCCAATAAATTAATGCAAGCGCTTTACGTCCTTTATTGTTTGTCGGAATTATAAGTTCTACAAACGAACAATTGCTGTCTGTGTCACAGAGAGCTATTACAGGTATTCCTTCTTGTGCAGCTTCGCTGAGAGCTTGAGAGTCGGCCCTTGGATCTGTTATGACTAGTAAATCAGCCTCAATAAAATTGGGTAGACTTGGGTTAGTGAGCGTACCAGGTATGAACCTTCCAACAATAGGTTTGCAGCCAGTGTATGTACAGAACTTCTCAACAGGCTTCTGGCCATACTGTCTTGCCGATACAACGACTACTTTATGTGGTTCATAGTTAGCAATCATTCTAGCTGCAAGCCTTATTCTTTTGTCGATTTTTGTTATATCTAAGAGTGCTAGACCGTCAGGTCTTATTGAATAAATAAATTTTTTCATGTACTTAGTTTTAATATGAGTGCCTACTCTAACGCCTGCTGTTAGATAAACCTCTCGTGGGACAAGTAGTTCTTCTTCTTTTTTATCTGCTTCTCCACCTATACCCGGCATTGCTCTCACCTAATTCTGATTTCAGCCATACGAGCACTTTCCCCAATATATTCGCTTATTCTTATTAATTCGTTTAACTTAGCTATTCTCTCTCCGTTAACAGTACCTGTTTTAATTATAGGACATCTGAAAGCAACGGCCAAATGAGCTATAGTCGTATCTTCTGTTTCGCCAGAACGATGACTCATTACAGGAATGTAGTCATTCCGTTTAGCAAGTTCTATAGCTTCGTAAGTATCTGTGAGAGTTCCTATTTGATTTGGCTTAATAATAATTGCATTAGCAGCTCCCACTTCAATGCCTCCCGATAACCGTTTTACATTGGTTGTGAATAAATCATCGCCTACTATCATAGTTTTTCCTCTAAATTCCTTAGTTAATTTAGCAAAATTTTCGAAGTCTTCCTCATGAAATGGATCTTCAACGTAAATCAGATTATATTCATCGATCAATCTTGAGATATATTCATATTGCTCTTCGGGAGTTCTCTCCACCCCCTCTCTTGTATAAACGTATTTTCCTTTGCTCTCATTCCAGAGCGATGATGCTGCAATATCTACTCCTACTCTAACTTCAATTCCTGTCTCTTTTTCTACTTCTTCGCAAACTTTAGCAACAATTTTCAAAGCATCTTCATTAGAGAGATTTGCGGTCCAAGCTCCTTCGTCGTTTTTCCCTCCAGCAAAGTTTGGGTCAACTTTTTTAATGTATTTTGGCAAGTACTTATGGACCGTTACATTGGCTTTAATTGCATCGAAGATATTTGTTGCTCCTACAGGCAGAACAAGTATTTCTTGAATATCTTGCGCTACTCCTTTTGAGTGCTTTCCTCCTCCCAGAACATTTCCAAGAGGATAGGGAAGTTCGCAAGCCATGCTTCCTCCTAGATATTCGAAGAGCTCTAGTGCAAGAGAAGATGCAGCAGCTTTAGCGGTGGCGAGAGACGTCGCTAATACAATAGCTCCTCCCAACTTCTCTAGTCGCTCTGTACCATCTATTTCTCGGAGCTTGCTGTCTATTTCTCTTTGCGCAGTAGCGTCTAGACCTACTATTTCTGGCACTATTTTATCATAAAATGCTTTAATAGCCTCGTCTATGCCTCCTTGGGGGAAAACTGCTACTTCATTTTTTCCAGTACTAGCACCTGCTGGTACAGCTGCTTTACCAAATCCATTTTCCGTTATTATTTCGACTTCTACAGTTTCACTACCCCTCGAATTGAATATTTTTCGTGCTACGGCATCTAATATGTATGTGCTATACATAAGCCAGTTTCCTACCTTAGTCGCTTTATATAATTTTTACGGTTTTCACTAAAGCCATTACTTAAGGAAACTATATATACTACCGCCCAGTTTGGTAGAAATGTATGTTTCCTGTTAGATGTTTTACATGCGGAGCTCTAATAGCAGACAAATGGGAAGAGTATATAAAAAGAGTAAAAGAAGGCGAAGATCCAGGAAAAGTACTAGATGATTTAGGAATAAAGAGATATTGTTGCAGAAGAATGTTTATTTCCGCTGTAGTCTACATAGATGATGTACTTAAATACGAAAAGCCTGCCGAAGAAGACAAGGAATACTATCTGTAGCTTTTCTGTCTTTTAGCTCTAGCAGATCTTCCTCTAGGTTTCTTTGGTTCTGCTTGTCTTGGATCTTCTACGAGCAGATGTCTGTCATATTCTTCAAAAATTTGTTTAAGCTCGTCTGATTCAAACCACATTACTAGTGCTCTAGCAATAGCAGTTCTTGCTGCAGACGCTTGACCCATTATACCGCCACCACATGTAGATACTTCTATATCTACTTGATTAACGTACTTTTCTCCGGCTAAAAGTAACGGCTCCATTATTTTCCATCTTACAAGCTCCGGCTCGTATATCTCTAGAGGAACTCCATTTATTCTCACTCTGCCAATACCAGGTCTTATAGCTACTCTCGCTCTAGCAGTTTTTCTTCTAGCAGAGACAACAAGTACTTTCATGGATTCCACCCGATGCTCTTAGCAACTTCTTCTAAGTATATATATTTATATTTGTCGAGAGGTTTAATGGCTTCCTGAACTACTTCTTTTGGTTTATCTTTAAATTCATCTGGAACACTGATATATACCCGAAGCCTTTTTAGAGCTATTCTACCTTTGTACTGTTTTCTAGGCAACATTCCTCGTATCATTCTTTTAAGTATTCTATCAGGTCTTACTGGAAGCTTAGGACCTACTTTCTCCGGATTGTAGTATGTTCTCCAAGTAAGCCTCTTCTTAAATTTGTTAATTACTCTTAACCTATCGCCTATAATGACTGCTTTTTCAGCGTTAACTATCACTATTCTTTCTCCTTTCAAAAGTCTCTTAGCTACTACACTGGCGAGTCTACCAGCTACATGATTTTTTGCATCAATTATTGTATACTCAGAGCTTTCTTTGCTCATCTACATCACCCTATAATCTTAACATTTGTTCCTCGAGGATTTCTTCTAATAAGTTCCCTTATAGAAATACATTCACCTCCTGCTTTAATTATCTTCTTTCTGGCTACTGCAGAAAAACGCCATGCTGCTACTGTCACTGGATGTTCGAGATTTCCCCCGCCAAGTACTTTACCAGGAACCACCACTACATCACCTTTGTTTGTAACTCGAGAAATTCTATCTAAGTTAACTACGATTCGTTTTCTTCGCGGCTTGTAAAGCAACTCAGCTACTGTACGCCATATAGATGCGCCGTATTGCCTATACGCTTTCTTTAGATCAGACACTAACAATCGTAAATATATGTTAGTAGGCCCTGTTCGCTTCATTTTAACCACGTATTTCAATACCGCTCTTTTAAAAATTTTACCGTAAATGAGCTTAATAGCCTTTTGAGAACTAGACAGCTAATATAAACGAAAAATCAAGTTTATACAATATACTGTTTTGATCGAGCTAAGACTATTATTTACCTAGAATACAAAACGTAAGGAGAACTCTATTTTAAACCACTTCTATAGGACAATAGTTTCAACTCTTACTCAGTAACGATTTTAACTCTGCAGCTTTGTTTTCTATAGCTTCTAATGCTTTTAAAACTATTACATCCGACGGCAGGGCTCCTAAATTATCGAACCTGAATATGAAAGTTGTATCGTCGTATTCTACTCTGATAGCATTTTCTGGACACACTTTTTCGCACTCTCGACATAAAGAACATTCTATAGAATTTTTAATGATTACTTTATTGTCTTTAATTTCTAAAACTTTCTTAGGACAGTTTTCTACACATTCTCCGCAGAGAGAACATTTTGCTTCATCAACCTTAACTAATGGAAAATATTTGTAAGCACAGGCAGCTACAGGCTGCCACTTAACTTTTTCCTTTCCAAGCCCTAATCTCGCATAAGCTTCCAAGACTATCTTCTGTCCCTTTTCTAGCTTAACTATAGGAATGTTATCTTTTACAGGAAAACTTTTGCCGTCTTCAGGTATAAGATGAGATGACTGAACTAGTACAGGTCCATCTTTAGCTTCTACTTCAAGGTATAATCTTACTTGACAGCGATTACAGCCAACTCCTCCGCACTCGCACTTCTCTGGAAGTACATAATCTTCTAGGTCTGTTTTCAGCGGTATTAGTGATAATCTGTGGACTAAAATTTCGTCATAGAGTACTGAGGTATTTTCTATAATCACTGCATAGTCGACCGCCAGTATTGGCACTTCTGTTAATATAGCTCTCCTTATAGTATTAGCAATAGTTGGACTTATTCCTCTGATTATGAATTTTACTTCCTCATTAAATTTTAATATCTCTATACTTATTTCGCTGTAGTCCATGTTATTCACTTATCTTATTGGCTTTTGTTTTCGTCCCCTAAGCAGTTCTTTTAGTGAAACACCATTGACTTTAATTACTCTAAATCGCACTCCAGGGAGATCGCCGTATGCTCTACCTTCGGGTCCACCTATTCTCTCAATTATTACTTCGTCGTGCTCATCAACGAAGTTTAGCGCACCGTCACCGGGGAGAAATGCTGTTACTTGTCTACCGTTTTTGATTAACTGAACACGTACACATTTTCTTACTGCGCTATTAGGCTGGCGGCTTTCTATACCTACTTTTTCTATAACTATTCCTCTAGCCATTGGAGCTCCTTCGAGGGGGTCTGCTTTCTTAGCTATGCCTAGCATTTTTCTCTTGTAGTATATGTCACTCCACCTAAACTTCTTCCTTTTTAGTCTGAGCTTTCTTGCCGCAAATAATCCTTTAGGAGATTTTGAGCCGGGCATATCAGTCACCTTATTTTCGTTTGGTTTAAATTTTTTTCTATCGTCTTATTGATCACTCTATGATTACTTTATCTATTCCAAAGTATCTTTTTGCAAGAATACTTGCCCTACTTATATTTCGGGCATGCTTGCCTATTGCTAGACCCTTCTCCTGCGGAGGAACAGTAACCCTCGCAACTATTCTTCCGTCACGGTATCTTGTTAGCTCGACGTTTGTTACTTTAGCAGGATATAAGCAATTTTTGATAAGCTCTTTAGGGGTGTCCGCGTACTCAATTACTTCGATATTTTTGCCTGTAAGCTGCTGTAGTAGTTTTACATTTCGACCTTCCTTTCCTACTGCTGCACCTACTTGTCCTTTTTCAACAACAAAAATTATTCTGTTTCGCTCGTGATCTATTACACAATCCTTAACTACTACTCTAGTCAGCGTTTCGAAAAATGCTATATATTTCATTTCTTCTTCAGTTAGCTTAATTACTTTATTCATATTCTCACTCTTCTTCAGGTTTTTCAACAAGAGCCATGATGTTACTCTCTCCAGGGTCAACAACACTCAATGCTGCTACCATAAATGGTTTTCCGCATATTGCTCCAAGCTCCCAGCTATTTCCTGGAAATACATATACAGGTATATTTGACAACTTCGCATAGCGTAAGATATCGTCTCTGTACTCCTCAGGCGCATTGCTAGCTATTATCACTAACTTAGCTTTGCCAAATCTTACTAGCTTAAGTGTTTGCTTGGAGCCTATGACTATTTTTCCAGTTCTCATGGCTGTTCTTATTTCACGTTCTAGATTTATCACGTTCTCCTCCCCTCCACCTCATATACAGTTCTACCATACCGCTACCGACAGGGATTAAGTCAGACCCAACTATTACGTTTTCAGCTACTCCTCTTAATTTGTCTACCTCACCCCTTGCCGCAGCCTCTAATAAATGTTTTACTGTTACCTCGAAGGCAGCCCTAGCTAGAACACTAGCTTTCTCTCCAGAAGCTCCATGTCTTCCTATCTGTCTAACTCTTCCTGTAGAGGTCATAATATCGGCGACAAGCATTATGTGTCTAATATCTACTTCAAGTCCTTGTTCTTCGAGAACATCCATCATTTCCCTTATTATAGCTTGCCTAGCTGCCTCTATTCCAAGTACTTCGGCTATTTCATGAATATTATTTGTAACAGTTCTTGTATAGTCTACTCCATCAATAGCTAAGACTGCAGCTAAGTTAGAACCTTCTGCTATTAAAACATACTCGTCTTTTTCTTTTCGAACAATAACTCGCTTAATTCCTTTAACTCCCTTGAGCCTCAGACCTCTGACTCTTTCAAACATTTTTCTCAGCTTAACATAATCTGTTACGGGTGGCCGGAAAATTATCCTTTTGTTTATTTCATCTACTTCTACTTCTCCACCTTTTCCTTTGATTTTTTCTAAAGCTTTAGCTACAGTCTTGATATCTACGTCTCTATCGGCCATCATTTCCTCATCAAGATCTATAATAATAGCGAATTCTAAGTAATCTATGGCTATGTTTTTAGCAACATTTTCTATTGTTGTCAACTGAATTTTCCTGGCAACTTCTAGGGCTTTTTCTCTACTTTTTCTGTGCATTTCGTCGAGATAAATAGTCATAAGAGGAGTTGAGGGAGATCTTCTGGCGTCAACTATTTCTATGAGCCTTGGCAGACCTAGAGTTACGTTGAATTCTCTTACTCCAGCTAGGTGGAATGTTCTTAGAGTCATTTGTGTACTTGGTTCGCCAATGGATTGAGCGGCAACAACACCTACAGCTTCGCCTGGCTCAACTAAAGCTTTTCTATATTCTTCAATAACTTTATTAATTATTGTAAGTAGCTGTTCTTTTGTCACTTTTCTACCCTTTAATTTATTTATGAGCTGCTCTATTATTGATGGAGGAAGTCTATCTCCGTGTCTAAGTATTATAGCCTTCATTTCCTCTTCTTTAAGATATCTTTCTTCACCCATACTACTCACCTAGAACTTGATTAATTATTTGATTTATATTAACAGGTGCCCCATGGTCGCTTTTAGCGGGGTCTATACCGTCTTCACCGTACTTTATTTGAAGAACTGTACCTTCTGCTGTTCGTACAGTTCCATCATATTCTACATGCACGTCTTGCAGAGCATTTACAAGCCTTCTTTGCATGTATCCACTTTGTGCTGTTCTTACAGCTGTGTCTACTAGTCCTTCTCTACCGCTCATTGCGTGGAAGAAGAATTCTATAGGCGATAGCCCTTTCTTGAAATTACTATATACGAAACCTTTAGGTTTAGGTGAAATATCTCCTGGCTTGAAGTGAGGGAGCAGCCTATTCATATAGCCTCTCTTCGGCCTTTCTCCTCTAATTGATTGTTGTCCTAGACATGCCGACATTTGCGTAATGTTAATAATGTTAGCCCTCGCTCCCGTTTTAGCCATAACATAGGCTTCGCTACTGAATCCTAAGTATTCTGACGCTATTTCACCTGCCTTATCTCTGGCCTCACTAAGTATTTCCATGATTTTCGCCTCAAGAGTTTCTTTCAGAGTTTTTCCTGGCAATAGCTCTATTTCACCTCTTATTGCAGACTCTATTGTTTTCCTAACTTTTTCTTCAGTTTCTTTAAATACTTCATTTATTCTGCTCCAAGCCTCATCAGGTAAGTCTAGGCAGTCAAGACCCATAGTAAATCCTCTCAAGTCCAAGAACACTAAAAGCATTTTGAATGCATTATCTATGAACTCTCTACACGCACTTGTACCGAAGTCCTTGACTATTCGATGGAGAACGTTTTCTGGCTTCTGAGCACCTATAGAGTTCTTGTCAATTACTCCAGCTAGCAGAATACCATCTTTTATAATAACGTATGCGTCGTATGGACAGTCCTCTTTTATACACTTTCTGCATTTCGCGCAAACAGATGCTTTAAGTGAGATGTATAGTCCTTTTGGCAAGAATACACTGAATATTTGTTTTCCTGTCCAGTACTCTTTAGGCTTCCTAAATACTGGCTTAGGTAGTTCTTTTACATTACCAGTCATTAGAAGTTGACATACTCTCTTTTTATCTAATAGTGTAGTCTTTCTAGTAAGCAGGAATGCTGAAAGAATGTAATCTTGTATTCCTCCTATAATAGGTCCTCCATATCTCGGGGAAAGTATCTGCTCTTGTACTAGTAGAAGAACTTTTGCTTCTGCTCTAGCTTCCTCACTTTGCGGTACATGAAGGTTCATTTCATCTCCATCGAAGTCAGCGTTGTATGGTGGGCATACACAGAGGTTAAGTCTAAATGTCTTATATGGAAGCACTTTAACTATATGTGCCATTATAGACATTCTGTGAAGAGAAGGTTGTCTATTGAAAAGCACTACATCTCCGTCTCGTAAATGTCTCTCAACAATATATCCTGGTGTAAGTGTCTCGGCTAAGGCTTTTCTATCCTTAACGAATCTTAAGTCTATTCTACTTCCATCGGGCTTTACAACATAATTTGCTCCGGGATGTTCATATGGTCCTCTTATGACAAGTTCTCTCATTTCCTCTAAGTTGAATTCAGTGACTCTTTCAGGAACTATTAATATTTTAGCAATATCTACTGGAACACCGACTTCATTTATACTTAAATTCGGGTCTGGAGAAATTACAGTTCTTGCAGAAAAGTCTACTCTTTTTCCAGAAAGAGTTCCTCTAAATCGTCCTTCTTTTCCTTTAAGTCTTTGTGCAAGCGTTCTTAGGGGTCTGCCCGATCTGTGTTTAGCTGGTGGAACATTAGGCAACTCATTGTCAAAGTATGTTGCAACGTGATACTGAAGAAGTTCCCATAAGTCGTCAATTATTATTTGAGGTGCTCCCGCCTCTATACTTTCGCGCAGCCGTTCATTTATTCTGATTATATCTACTAATTTATGCGTTAAATCGTCTTCCGAACGGATACCTGACTCTAAAGTGATAGATGGTCTTACACAAATAGGCGGTACTGGTAGAACAGTTAGTACCATCCATTCAGGTCTAGCTACTTGGGGGTCAAAGCCCATGGCTAATAAGTCGTCATCTGATATTCTTTCGAGTCGTGCACGAATATCACTTGGAGTAAGTTTTACTACGCTTCCGTCTTCACGTTGCTCATAGAACGTGAGCGGTTTTTCTAAAATTATTTTATATTGTTTTGCCTTACAGTGAGGACATTCAGTTACTTTAGACGCCTTTTTTATTACAGCTTCTGAAAGCTTTAACGCCCTAAGTGGCCATCGCTCGCGGTACTTTAAAATTCTCTGTTTATATTTATTTATATCTTCTTGAGGTAGAAGAAGCCTTCCACAGTTTCTACAAGTAGCTTTGAGAAGAGAGTGAATTATCTTAACAAAGCCTACGTGAATTACAGGTCTAGCTAATTCTATGTGACCAAAATGACCTGGACACTGACCAACAAAATTTCCACATGTCTCACATCTTACACCAGGCTCGATTGTTCCTAAACGACGATCCATGAGTCCTGCTCTTACAGGCATTCCGTCTTCATCATAGGTGTCCGAGGTGACTATTGTAGTCACAGACATTTTTCTGATTTCTTCTGGAGAAAGAATCCCGAATTTTATTTCTTTTATTACTTTATTCGACTCAAGTTTTAATACGCTCATTTTACTCCACCCTATCAACAAGCTTCAACCTAGGGGCAATACACATACTCATTAATTCCTGAAGTAATAGCTTAAATGCATAAGACATTACTACAGGATGTAGTGACCCCTTATCTTTACATAGCGGACATACAGGTCTGCCTCTCTTTACGTCGAAATATCCTATGAAGCCACATTTTTCACATACGTAAGCTACATATTTGTCAGATTCTTCTAGAAGCCTGTCCTTTAGAAGTATTGATGCTCCATGAGCTACTAAACAGTCACGCTCCATTTCACCGAACCTTAAGCCTCCTTCTCTAGCTCTACCTTCTGTTGGCTGGCGAGTAAGTATCTGTACAGGACCTCTTGCTCTCGCATGCATTTTATCGGCTACCATGTGGTGTAGCTTCTGGTAGTATACTACTCCTATGAATATTTCGGCCTCCATAATTTCTCCTGTTATTCCATTATACATAACTTCCTTACCATCGCTTCTGAAACCTAATTTTAGTAGTGCTTTCCGCAGCACCTCTTCAGGTTCTCCTTCAAAAGGTGTTCCATCAACAAATCTTCCTTCAAGGGCAGCTACTTTTCCTGCTAGGGACTCTATTAGCTGACCTATAGTCATTCTTGACGGGAAAGCGTGTGGATTAATTATTATGTCGGGAACTATTCCGTCTTCTGTAAACGGCATATCTTCCTGAGGCACTATCATGCCAATTACTCCTTTCTGTCCATGTCTTGAAGCGAACTTATCTCCAAGTTCAGGTATTCGCAGATCTCTTACACGGACTTTTATCAATCTATTTCCTTCCGAAGTTTCAGTTGTTATAACAGCATCTACTATTCCTTTCTCTTCATGTCTTAGGCTTACTGAAGTATCTCTTCTCACCATACCTATAGCTCTTGTAAATGCTTCCTCGTAGAACCTTGGAGGACTTGTTCTACCTATTAGAACTTCTCCTCCTCTAACGAATGTTTCAGGCTCAACTATTCCGTCCTCACTTAAGTGACGATAACTTTCTGACGACCTGTATCCTCTTACATCAGGTTGCGGTATCTCAATAGTATCTACTTGTCCTCCGGGGTACTTTCTTTCTTCAGCTTCATAAAGTCTAAAGAATGTAGACCAACCAACTCCCCTCTCTATTGAGGCTTTATTGAATATCAGCGCGTCTTCCATATTATAGCCGCCATAAGTAATAACTGCTACTACGAGATTCTGGCCTGCTGGACGCTCATCATATCCTATGAGCTCTATTCCCTTAGTAGTTACGAGAGGTTTTTGCGGATAATGTAGTAAGTGCATTCTTGAGTCTACTCTATAGCGGTAGTTTGTAAAAGATATTCCTAAAGCTTGCTTAGCCATGGCTGCCTCGTAGGAGTTTCTAGGAGACTGGTTGTGTTCAGCATAAGGTATTATTGAAGCTATTGCACCTAGTATGGCAGAAGGCACTATCTCCATGTGTGTATGCTCTGGGGTTATTTCTTCGGGATTTATCGCTATTAAAGCATTTTCTTCCTCATCGGCATCTAAGAATTCAATTACACCCATTTTCAGTAAGTCTGTCCAAGTGAGTTTTCCTTCCTTTAAGGCTTGAATATGCGATGGCTTTAATTTAAGCTCTCCGTTTTCCACTACAAGTAATGGTCTTCTTAGTCTACCTCCATCACAGTTGACATATACTTCGTCTATGATCCATTTCTCTTCAGGTTTTTCAGGCTTTATTAAGTATCGTGCAACGTTAACCTCATGAGATATTTTGCCTTGTCTTCTAAGACTTCTAATTTTAGTTACAAGTTCTTCTGGATTAGTGTGCACACCAATGAGCCTTCCATTAAGATATACTTTCGAGCCTTTAATGTCTTCGTTTCTCGCATCCTCTATCGGTATTACACCCAATTCGTAGAGTAGTGTTTCTATTTCTTTTTCATCTATTCCAATGGATATGCTAGCTAGTAGAGCTAGGTTTTTGACTAGCCCACAATTCTGGCCTTCGGGACTCTCATTAGGACAGAGTCTTCCCCACTGCGTAGGGTGAAGCTCTCTGGCCTCGAAGTGTGGCTGAGATCTGCTGAGAGGCGATACTACTCTTCTTAAGTGACTTAGTGTCGATAGATAATTTGTTCTGTCGAGAAGCTGGCTTACTCCGGTACGGTTTCCAACCCAGTTTCCTGTAGCCATAGCGTGTCTTAGTCTTTCTGTGACTAAGTCTGCTCTTACTAGTGTAACTAAGCTTATTTCTCTGCTTCTTGTACGCATTTTTTCTAGCTGATATTTAAGATCATTACAGAACTGCTTAAAAGCTACTCTAAATAGCTGTGCGAGCAGATCTCCTGCAAGCTTTAATCTCTTATTAGCATAATGATCTTTATCATCCGGAGGTCTTCTGCCTAAGACTACCTCAAGTAGCTTCTCAGCCATTTGTCCTAAGAAATAAGCTTTCTTTCTTCTTGTTTCAGGAGAAGAGTCTGTACCTAAGTGCGGAAGCAAATACTTGTCTATTATCTGACATGCTTTTTCTATTCTCACGTCTCTTGTCTGTCCTATAGCGGCTCTGCTACCAATATAGTCTAAGGCGTCTTCAACAGTGTCTATTCCACTAGCTATCTCTAGAGATATTCTGAACTCATTCTGAATATCAGGATCATCGGACACCGCTAGTACTATTTCACGGTCTGTCTCAAGGCCTAGTGCCCTCATTACAACTACTATAGGCAATCTAGAAGGTACTGCCGGAATAGTTAAGTAAAGCCCTCCGTCTTTCAGTCTTTCAAGAACTACTGGTATTCGGTAGGCGGCTGTAGCTGAAAATACTTTAGCTGTATGTGTGACTGAGGAACTTATTCCGCCAACATCTACAAGTACTTTATTTACTGCAAGATCTTCTTGGATTACAAGTACTCTTTCGGACCCGTTTATTATAAAGTATCCACCTGGGTCTTTTGGATCCTCTTTAATAATTATTATCTCTTCTTCAGACATTCTAGAAAGAGGACATTTAATTGACTTTACCATAATAGGCATTTCTCCTATGTACACTTTATCACTATCTCTTCGCTCATTGTTGACGTAGAGAGCCATTTCGAGATACATTGGCGCAGAATAAGTAAGATTCCTTAACCTAGCTTCCATAGGCGTGATCGCAGTTTCTGTACCATCAGCTTCTCTTACTCGAGGCTCGCCTACTTCTATCTTACCTAATTTAACAAATACTGTTCCATCAGCTGTTTCAACTATTCCCTGCTCGTCCACTATTTGCTGCAATTTGTGTTCAATAAAATTATTATATGAATCTAAGTGCTGTCTAACTAGTCCATATTCCTTGATGAATGCTCTAACCAGAACCCATCTATCTTCAGGAGTTATAAAATTATTATTAGATTTCATAATTTTCACCCAGGTACAACAAGCCTTAAAGCTATAGCCTCACCAGCAGTAGGACTTTTTCTAATAATAGCTATAACGTCTCCAGGCTTCGCTCCAAGAGCTCTCGCAGCAGGATCAGAAGCTCTGATCCAAGGCAAATCATATCTTTTTAAACCCATACGCTTTAAGAGTATTTTAGCTTCCTCCTTACTTAACAATATATGTTTTGGCACATATTCATGTTTAAATATATTAATTTTCTTAACCATAGGTAATATCCCCTCCAGAACGCATTAGCGTGAGGAATCCCAGCACTATGCTATAAACTTTTCCCTTATAAAATTTATGTCGCTTCTCGATTATTTTAAGCTATCCTTTCTAATTGGACAGGTATTTCGATTGCTACTACCCATTTTACTTCGATATCATTCTATTAAATCAATGCAGAAAAACTATGTATCTTATTTAAATCGCTAAAATAGAAAACCTTAAATGAGAGTTGTGGTGGATTGTTTTGGGCCCGTAGCTTAGCCTGGTAGAGCACCGGGCTTTTAACCCGGGGGTCACCCCTGAAGCCCAAAGCGGGTTCAAATCCCGCCGGGCCCGCTACTCCTCTTCAAAACCATATTTTCCTTTAAGTTTAACAAATAGACAAGGACCTAAACTCCTATACGCATAATTTTCCTCACTTACTCTTTTAACAATAACTAGCTCTTGATAAAATTCTCTGCCAACAGGAACTACCATGCATCCTCCAACTTTAATTCTATTTAACAAAGGTTTCGGTACTTGAGGCGCGGCTGCTGTAACTAAAATTTTGTCAAATCTTATGCCCTCCCTAAAGGGAGGTCCTTGACTACCATCACATATTATTACAGATACTCTCGAATAATATCCTGCTCTCTTAAGATTATTTTTTGCAAAAAATGCTAATTCCGGGATAATCTCTAATGTTACTACAAAGCCTTTACGTGATGCTATCTCTGCACATAATGCTGCATGGTATCCACTACCGGTACCTATTTCGAGAATATAGTCTCCTTCGTTTATATCAAGAGCTTCACACATTATTGCACACATATGTGGAGCCGAAATAGTCTGTCCCTTCATTGTAGGAAGCGGCGTGTCAACATATGCTAGACTCCTATATGAAGGCAGGACAAATTCCTCTCTCGGGACTTTAAGCATTGCTTTAATAACTTTTTCTGATTTCAATACCCCCTCCTCCACTAATCTTTTAACTAAAATCTCCCTTTTTACTTTAAAATCATCTATCATGTTTGAAACCATATGTCTAAACTTACCCTTGTTTTAATATTTCTAACAGCCTTCTTTAATCTTTCAATAGCATTTTTTACCCTTGTCTCTGAAAAGTCGTGTTCTTCACATAAAAATTCGATAAGTGCTTTTTCATCTGGATCCTTCCATTCTATTTTGTATTCATCTGTCACTTCCGGATTCAAGAAGTACTCCCTTATAGTTAATGGATCAACAGGGAAGTAAGCTTCTCTCAAGATATGCTTTAGATTTTCAAGTGACTTAAACTCTCTTATAAGTCTGTAAGCTCTTTTAGGGCCAATACTTTTTACACCATCAGGGTTATAGTCAGTACCTAATAAAATCGCCATGTCTATTAGCTGTCTTCTATCTATCTTCAGAATCTTCAATACTTCATTAAGTTCTACTAGTTCAGGCTTTACCTCAACATATACGTTCTTTCTGGGAAGTTTCCTTTTACCAGAAATAGTTATGTTACGAACAAGTCGCGGAGCCCCGAAGAGAAGAGAATCATAGTCTTGACTACCTACAGCCCAAGCATCTCCTCTTTTAACTACATGGGCGGCCTGTGCTTCTCCTTCTGCAGGCGCTTGAATCCAAGGAACTCCCATGTAATCTAGAAGCATTTTTGCATCAGCTACCATTTGGTCAGTAAGCCTCGAAGTCATTTGAGCATATCTCTTCGCAGCCTCTAGATCTCCTTTAGCTAAAGCTTCTTCATATTTTTTAACTGCTTCTTCTTTTATCTTTTTTCTTCTAAGAATTTCAATATTCTTAAACTCTGGTGGTTTTCCATCAAAAACATACACAGGTTTGATTCCTATTTCAAGTAAATTTATTGTTCTGTAAAGTAATCCACTAAGGTGACTAGTTGTTCTTCCTTTAGAGTCTTTTAAGGGAGTTCCATCTGGCTGCCTAATAATTGCTAGAAACTGATATAGTGCATTATAAGCATCTATTGCTATAACTTTACCTGAAAGATCTTCGAGAGAAATAGTCTTCTTGGGTATCAACTCTCCTAATTCACCTACTCCCATATTTTTCAAGAGTAAATAGTGTTCGGCCAGATATTATATTTGCTATTGACAATGGCTTTAGCTTTCTTCGATTATTTTGCTCTCCGTAACCTTATAATCTTAGACCCTTTCTTAAACCACTCAACGTAAATTATTCCCCTTAGTTCTAGTGTTATTAACGCTCTTTTAAATTCACTTAAAGATATGTTGCCATAAATGTTCTTTAGATAAGAAATAATTTCCTCTTCTCGCATTATTCCATGGCGTTTTTCTAAGAGCTCAGTTATGATCATGCAGAGCTGGACTATCTTCACCATATGCACTCCACTTTTATGCATAGAATGCAGTAATTCTTCTAGTTCTTATTGCTTTAGCTCTTTCTTGCCAGCTTTCATAGTACTTTATCATTTCAGAAGTAATCGATGGCTTAATTCTTGCTAAGGCCTTGTCGAAATGCCTCATGTAAACTTTATCTATGTTTATATTTTCGCGTAGAGCCATCATACCAGCTTCTCTGCACAATGCCTCTAAATCAGACCCCGCAAATCCCTCTGTTCTTCTCGCAAGGTCCTCTAAGTCTACGTCTTCAGCTAGAGGCATGTTACGAGTGTGTATTTTAAGTATTTCTAGCCGCGCCTCGTAGTCTGGCGGAGGAACATACACAAATCTATCAAATCTGCCTGGTCTTAACAGGGCTGGATCTACTATGTCCGGTCTGTTAGTAGCACCTATCACCACAACACCTTCAAGTTTCTCTATTCCGTCCATCTCTGTTAGGAGCTGGCTTACTACGCGTTCAGTTACCATGGAGTCACCTATACCTGCACCTCTTACTGGAGCTAATGCATCTATCTCGTCCAAGAATATAACACATGGCGCTACTTGCCGAGCCTTTCTGAATACTTCTCTAATGGCTTTTTCGCTTTCACCAACCCATTTGCTGTATATTTCGGGACCTTTAACTGATATGAAGTTTGCTTCACTTTCAGTTGCTACTGCTTTAGCCAACAGTGTTTTACCACAGCCAGGAGGACCATACAGCAAAATACCCTTAGGCGGCTTTATGCCTAGGCGCTTAAATGCATCAGGATATTTTAAAGGCCATTCTACAGCTTCTCTAAGTTCTTGTTTCGCTTCTTTAAGTCCTCCTATGTCACTCCAGCGAACAGAAGCTACTTCAACCTCTATTTCTCTTAAAGCCGTAGGCGTAATTTCCTTGAAAGCATCAAGGAAATCTTTCATAGTTACTTTGAGTTCTTCCAAGACTTCAGCCGGTATTTGTTCTTGTTCTAGGTCTATTTTAGGAAGGATTCTTCTTAGAGCCTTCATTGCTGCTTCTCTGCAGAGAGCTGCTAAGTCTGCTCCTACAAAACCATGAGTTATTTCAGCTAATTTATGTAAGTCTACGTCTTCAGCCAGAGGCATGTTACGAGTATGTACTAGAAGTATCTCATAGCGAGCTCTTCTATCAGGAACTCCTATCTCTATTTCTCTGTCGAATCTTCCGGGTCTTCTTAAGGCAGGGTCAAGAGCATTAGGTCTGTTAGTAGCACCTATCACTATTACGTTTCCTCTAGATTCAAGACCATCCATTAGAGCCAATAGTTGCGCTACTACTCTTTTCTCTACTTCTCCTGTTACTTCTTCTCTCTTAGGTGCAATAGCATCAATCTCGTCAATAAATATGATAGCAGGAGCGTGCTGTTTAGCCTCCTCGAAGATTTCTCTGAGCCTTTGTTCCGACTCTCCGTAGAACTTGCTCATTATCTCGGGGCCATTAATAGCAATAAAATAGGCATCGGTTTCATTTGCTACTGCTTTAGCCAACAGTGTTTTACCACAGCCAGGAGGACCATACAGCAAAATACCCTTAGGCGGCTCAATACCTAACCGCCTGAATAGCTCAGGGTGCTTTAATGGGAGTTCAACTAGCTCTCTAATTCTCTGCTTAGCCTCCTCTAAATCACCGATATCTTCGTATGAGACTCTATGGATTCTTTCAGCTTCGACAGGTTTCTCGAGTATTATTAGGTGAGTATCTTCAGTAATTATAACAACACCCGAAGGCTTGACAGTTACTACACGAAAGATTATTGGTTGGCCTAATAACGGTATTTGTACAAGATCTCCTTCGCATAAAGGATAGTCCATTAGTCTTTTTTTAATAAAATTAACAAAATTACTATCAACGGTAAGAGGAGCTTGAGTAGGAGCAATTTTTACAATGGACGCAGGTCTAACCTTAGCTTTTCGCACTAAGACCTTATCCCCTATGTTCACTCCTGCGTTGCGCCTAATTAGGCTATCCATTCTTATGATATATTTTCCCTGAGATTCGCTGTAATTGGGCCAAGCTATTGCTGCAGTCCGTTTCTTGCCTATAATTTCTATGATATCGCCAGGCTCTATTCCCAATTTAGCCATAGCTTCACTATCAATTCTAACTTTACCTCTACCGGCGTCCCGCTGCCTCGCCTCAAGTACTTTAAGCTGTATTTCAACTTCCTCTTCTTTATTCTTCTTCCCTCTATTATTCGTCATTATTACACCTTAGCTAACAGAAGACTAGAACCCTTATATTGAGAGAAAAACGCGCTATAAATATTTTTATCTCATGAAACCATTCTAGAAAGCCACGCTACTTCTACTTGACTCACTTTATCTAGACCACTAATTGCTTTTTCTATCTCTGCAGTACCTCCTTCAGTTTCTTCAGGCATTACCAGGTGCACCTTGAGTAACTTCAGGCCGAAAGCTACCGGCTCTTCCTCACTTTTAATAACACTCACTCCCTTGGGCAAAACTTTCTTGATATCTTCTAATAACTCTTTTAAGTCAATGCCCACTTCAGAGGGATATACCTTTATTATTAGATAGACCTTACCTCCCATTTTCTCAGCCTATGGTCCCTCAAACCCACATTTAGGACAAACATAAGGTACAGCGTTTTTTCTGCATTTATAGCAACGCCATATTTCTACTTCTCCGCAGTTGGGGCATTTAAAGTGGGTTCCCCTTTCATGTGGCGGTATTGGTTTCTTACACGATGCACATATTGGAAGATTCAGTACCTTGATTCCGCTCATAGTACTAGACCTAGACAACTAGTTCATAAATATACTTTTTGGTATATTCCGCAGAGAAGCCTTCTCAAAATAAAATATTCATGATAAATTCTCCTATTTATAGTCTACTAAATATACTCGATTCGCGTATTCATCTTAGCAAAAATCGAGACTATTCTTTCTAAATCTTCCTTGCTTACAAACAGTCTTCTGCTGTCGTGTCTACTTACCTTTATTACAAGTTCTGAGCTACCATCAGGGAACCAGACGGTGGCTATACTCACTACTTTAGCTGGTGAAAGAAGCTGCTCAACCATACTTTTGATGTCAGGCCCTTTTTCGATTATTCTAATGTTACCTAACTCTCTGCGCAGGAGTCTAGAAATTTCATACCATATGCGCCTTGGGAATCCTCTGGGCGCTTTAACGACTATTATGGTTAACCCTCCAGCTCTAAGAGATTTTACAAACTCTACTTCCTTTAACTCAGGGAATCGTGACTCAAGCTCTATTAGCTTCTTGCATACCGTTATATCCAGCTCTGAATATTCTCCGCTATCTATTTTTTCTTGACATCTGCTACATAAAATACCGCTTTTTAAACAAAATACACAGAAAGGAATTTTCAAGACAACTCACCTCTAGCTAATATTATCTTTATGTTACTTATTGCTCGCAAACCATTTTTTGTCGCTAAATACTCACTCCCTATCGAGACATCTTTTATAATCACGTCACGCATGAAGACATTTCTTACAGTTAAGACCACATCTACTGCCTTCGATATAGCTTTACCTCTAGCTCTTACTTCTACTTCTTTCGCTCCATTATGGAAGAAAGTAAGGCAGGCAAGCACGTATCGCTTAGGTTCCTTCTTTCCGATGATTAGTACTGGTCTCTCCGACATTGCGTTCCCCAAAACAACTATTTGTGAAATCCCTAATTGATTCTAAAAAATATTTCTTACGGTTCTCTCCCGGCACTACATCATGTTTTTCACGAAAAACTTAAAAGCTTACCTTTCGAAAATAATCACGCCCCGGTAGCTCAGCCGGGTAGAGCGGCGCCTTGGTAAGGCCTCTCCCAAAGAGGCGTAGGTCCCGGGTTCGAATCCCGGCCGGGGCTCCTAATTCTTCTCGCCTAATTCTGTTCAATGAAGAAAGATTTTAATACCAGACGAGAGAAAAATAATCACGCCCCGGTAGCTCAGCCGGGTAGAGCGGCGGCCTTGTAAGCCGTTGGTCGCGGGTTCAAATCCCGCCCGGGGCTCCATTTCCCGAAAAGAGATTTCTCTCCGATGTGAGTTCCCGGATGTTGCATGTGTGATGTCGCTTACATGCAACGTGGCTTATATGTGACTCTCTGATAATATTCTCGTATGAAAGAGTCTTGGAGAGACAGAGTAGACTTGGCTAAAATAGACGACGAGACGCGGTACCGGGTACTCGACTACGTTTTAGCGAAAGTAGGGTCGTACAGGGAGCTGGGCTACGACCGGACATACATCTACAGGCTGAAGACACGGAAGCTCAGAGTGTCAGACAGCTTCCTGAAGAGGCTTCTCGACTTCCTCTCCGAAGAAGAGTTCACGAGGCTCGTGGGCTCTGAGAGAAAGCTGGAAGCCCTGGGTATTCTCAAAAACGGGGTTCTAGACTATAGTTTAGTACTGGAGATTTTGAACTATGCGCTCAAAGACAAGTATTTGTTAAATCTTATTGCGAAGTGGTTCTATGAGAATGTAGCCCACCAGATCCCACGCGTGGTCACGGTTAAGAAAGAGCATGTCGAGAAATTCGAGAAAATACTGGCGACTAGGGCCAAGAAAACTAGAGTTGATAGACTGAGGTACCTCTTAAAAGCTTTAGATGATTTAGACTGGGAGCTTACTCCTGAGAAGCTAGAAGAGTATATTCTCGAATTATACGAAGAGTCGCCACATGCAGCTAGACACACTGCCTGTACACTAAAGCTTTTCATTAAAACCGTGCTCAAAGATTCTACTCTCTATAATAGCTTCAAAGTACCGAAGACACCTGAGAAGCTCGTAGCCCGGGCTTTAACACTAGACGATATAGTTGAGGTTGCTTTGGAAATAGAGCATGAGGGGGCTAGAGCATTCTTTATACTGCTCGCTGAAACAGGTCTCAGGCCAAGTGAAGTATACTCTCTCACACTCGGCCAAGTGGATCTAGACAGCAGAACAATAATTATAGGAAAAATATCAGAAACTAAACGCAGCTTCCTAACATTCCTCCACAAAACTACAGCAGACTATCTAAAAGAAGTCTACATGCCTTTCCGAGAAGAATTCATTAAGAAATACGAGCCCTGCGTAAAGAACCTCCCCGACTTCGACTTGGCGGCCTGGAAAACAAAGTTTTTCCCATTTAAGGAATGGGTTTTGAGGAAGGAAATCTATGGGGCTATGGATAAAGTAGGTAGGCGGTTCAGACTATATGACTTGAGGGCATTTTTCTCCGCATACATGACTAAGCGGAAGGTATCCCCCCTAGTTGTAAACATCCTCCAGGGGAGGCTACCTCCCCGCGAATTCAAGATCCTCCAGAGCCGCTACCTGCCCTTCACTGAAGAAGACCTCCGAGAAATATACGAGAGAAACGCGCCCTGCGTATCGAAGTACCTCTGATTAGTTTCGGCGACCACTTTGCCTGCGGGAAGTCTTTGTAGTCGCACTAGCCTTTATAAGTCTCTTTATTACCTTTCTCTTTTCAGTTAAACTTTATTATTTCCTGAGAAAAGGCGAATAGTTTCAGCGAAGTATTCAAAAAAGCCTTAATCTCATCTCTGAATTTTTCTCCTATGCCTTCGCGGTCTGAGCTGCTGGCATTCGCGGCTGGAATCAGGTACGCTCTAGAAGTCGTTGTGAGGAAGGGCTTAGACAGGGGAGAAGAGGAGCTGAGGGAGCTAGTAGAGGCGCTAGAGTACGCGGCCTACCACGCCACACTAGAAGAAATACTGCGTAGCACTCCCTTCGAGAGGGGAGCAGAGGTTAGAGTACAGGTGAAAGGACTGCCTCCGGCGGCTCCTGCGGGAAAGCGGGACTAGGAGTGTTTGTCGCCTAGCCACTCCTGTATCTTCTTCCTTGAGGGCGGTCTGTAGCGGTGCCTGTACACCGACTTGACTACATAGACTAGCTCCCGCTCCGGCAGCGGAGGCCTGTTCTTCTTGTTCCACTTCAGCAGCTCCTCTAGTGTTTCCTCGAAGCCGTAGCCCTTCTTGTACAAGTACGTCGCTATAATGAACGCGGCGTTGTTTCTGCAGCCTTCGCTTACCCCCTTCTCGAGGATATAGCGGACTACTGCGGGGAGCTCGGGAGACCTCACTGTCTCCCGGGGGTTCTTTAGGGCTTCCAGTACTGCTAGGAAACGTTTTGCCCTGTAGTAGTCCTCTAGAAACAACATATACTGCTCTGCTTCCTCTAAGACACTGCGAGGCAGAGAGTTTTTAATGTAGGTTCCTAGACTGAAGCTCTCGGGCAGTATTTCGCTGAAATCGTAGTCTAAGGGCATCACTATTCTGCCGGTCTTCTGGTGGAGAGTATATGGTACTCTAGCTACTCTAGCCCTGTCTTCAACTACCTTCAAGTCAATGTACTTTAATCCGAGCTTCTTTATCCCCAGAACTTTTACGATATACTTGTAGAGCTCAGTGTTCTCCTCTGCTCGGGGCAGCCAGAAGTAGACGTGGTATCCTTTACTCCCGCTGAAAACTAAAAGAGGCTTGCAGTAAGACTGAAGGTGGTCGCAGAGCTTCCTGGCCTCTTCTCTCGCCTTACTGAGGTCTCCGGGCGAATCAATATCGATGAAAACTTTCTCTAAGGCAATTAGCCTGCCTGGAGAAAACGGCTTGCTGAAGCAGTAGTAGTTTACTGACTGGAAGACGGGCCTTTTCTCTGACTCGAGCCTGCTGTATATTTCTCCGAGCTTCTCCTCGGAGACGCTTTTAGCTGGAACGTAGATTCTCTCAGGCCTCCCTAGATCCCTACCCCACCCTAATTCAACGGTCTTCTCCTCGAGGCTCCCTAGAAACCAGTCTAAGAAGAAACGGCTCCTGCTCTCCATGAACTTCTGCAGTGGTCTTCTGCAATGTGTCATTGCAGACTCATTGCAGTTCCCACTCCCTACATCAATTTGATGAAGAGTTTGATGTAGTGGGATCTGCATTGGTCGCCGACCCGAGAACACACACAAATTTTTCTTCAGATTTTTAGTTTTCTTACTATTTATCCCACCAGCTTCAGGTTTTCTGTGTGTGTCTCCGACCCCCCGTGTCATTGCAGATCCCACCTCATCAGTTTCATGTAGGGAGATTTCATCAACTCGGCTTCTGCAATGATATCTGCAATGACACATTGCAGAAGCTGTTTCAGATACTCTGTGCAAATCCTTTTGCTGAAATTATTTCTTATGTTTTCATTATTCATTGTTTTCACCTGTATAAGAGGTTATTGAATGTGTGTTTAGGCTTAGAGAATATTTATAGGGCTTTGATTTAGTATCGACTATAAGTAAGCCTTTTTCAGCTAAATCGTCTAGTAGTTTTTTAGCATACCTGTAGCTAATACTCATTTCTTCTGCGAGCTCTCTAGCGGTGACTGTTTTGAGGCTCTCTACTACTGCCAGGGCCTTGATGTGTTTTTCTGTGAGGTTTTGTGTCTGTATTCTTATCGAGGGGAGAACATATTTTTCGACCAGCTCTAGGTCTTCTCTGGAGGCTACTATGTACTCTACTCCGTTTACGCTTATTTTCTCCCTTGTATGCTGGTGCAGTACTGCATAGGCTTTAATGAAGTTCACTATTTTCTTGAAGTCTCTCCTAGCCCTAACTGTCAGCGGAATTTCTATTCCGTCTAGCAGCTCCTCCGGTATAATAACGTCGTATTTCTTTA